>NZ_JOMN01000003.1:0-157806 GCF_002153485.1 Acetobacter sp. DmW_043
TTCCTTGCCGTCATCCATATCGCAGCAACAGCAGACTGGATTAAGTTCTAACAGGCCCTAGATTATTCATTCTCTCTAAAATATAATTATTAGATTCTTCTGGAATACTCCCTTTTTTATGGTTTATTCCTGTGTAAGTTTTTCCATTTCTCCTATTAAATGCTATAGCATGGGCTGGACCAATTTTATCTTTTATTGATTTCTTAGAATTAGACCCTAATTTTTCTTTTAATTCTTTAAGTTTTTTTATATTTTCTTTTCTTAAATCATCATCTGATATTGTATAGTAAGGTTTCTCACTTTCAAAAGGAAGACGTTTTACTGCTTCATTACAGTTATAACATTCTTCTAATGGTGCTTTCAGGGTTTCCCCGTTATCAGGAACAACAGCTATGACATCATGCTCCTGACTTATTATCGATGATGACTGACCATGAGAAACATTCCCTCCTAATAAAGAAGACGAACCAGAAACTGTAATTTTTTTAGACAGAGCTGATGCTGGCAGAGATTTGTCGTGACCACTTGCATCCTGCATTACTCGGGTAAGATCAGCGTTTTTCTCCGTAGCAGATGATGCTGACTCTGCCTGTGGTGTAAACCATTTTGAATTATCTGCGTTATCTGAATCACCGCTCATTTCTCCAGCTCCTTCTGAAGATCGTGCCGGGCGGCGTCTCTTATAGATTTTACCAGACGCTCATCTGGTGTCATATGAGATGTGCTCTCATCTCCATGCATGATATATTTTTTAAACGCCTCATCTTTCATGAAGGCCGTGTCTCCAACGATAACGCTTCGGCAAAAAAAGATCAGACACGGCGTTGTCGTCAGTCCCCATGATGCTCCATGCCTGATTTCCTCCTCCACCAGAGTATGCATCTCCACATCTGTCACAGAGGCTGTTTTATCGGGCCATGACGCCCGTAAATAGGTAATAAATCTTCTTATATTCTGCTCATAACGGGCATTTTCAAGCTGTGTCGTTTGTTCTGGTGAGAGGGTCAGAACACCGGGCTGAGGAGCAGGCCACCTGAGATTACGCCTGACTATTTTCACCCCATCTGGCACTGCAATGAGCAGAGCATTTGCCGGACCAAAAAATCGAGCACGCTGAGCTGGGGTGAATATTGGAAAGATACGTTCTGTGACCCATGGATCCTGAAAACGAAACATAGCGGTTCTCATTTTTTGACCACTGCCATCATCAAGTGATGAGGGTATACTGACTTTGGTCAGTTTACGCAGGTGAGACCAGAAAACATGTCCGCTGATTTCTGATGTATGCCAGAATATAGCGTTGCGAATGATGCCTGGTATAGAAAGCAGATTATCCAGCTTTTTTTGTTCAGCCTGAATCAGAAAAGGACCCGTTCGTAAAATGTCAGGGTCACATGGCTCCCGGAATAACGAACCATAAATCAGACCATGCGCTTTCAACAAAGCCGGACAATCAGGGTATGCCGCACCTTCAATAACAGCGAAAACAGTCCCTGTTGTCAGCCATTCTGCCAGTCTGTTTTTAAGGTCTGAGAGAAGATCGCTCATTTTCGGTCAGAAAAAAAAGCAGTCTCTTTCTGAGCGGCCTGTACCGGACACAAAGCCGGAGAAACTCGACCACCACGATCTCCGATAAACACATTCAGGCTACCAGCTGTGATTACTCCACCATGCGCTGTTTTATCACCCATCCGGGCGGCAGGTTTACCATTAATAAAAACGGTAGGAGAGCCCTGAGCCACAGAATCTGACGGACCATTACAAAGTGCTGTATCGCCTGTACGGGCAGCAGGCATACCGTTAATAGTAACATCTGGAGAACCCTGTACGACAGGGCCTCCGACATGCGGCACAAGACCTGAAAATTGCGGACAGGTATGAAGGTCTGTAATACGGGCGGCGGGTTTACCTGCCATTTTCTTTCTCCCTTTTCCGGAAGAAAGATTACTATCATTTAATCTTTAAATTGGAAACTTTTGCTTAAATTATTTAAGGCATTAAGCTGTGCTTCTGAGAATTTCTTCTGAACAGTCGCTATAAATGTCAGAACCTGCATATTATTCTGTATATAAATACGACGCTGTTCAGAGGGATACTTTTCGTTTCCTATGAGAGTAGCAAGAATAAAGCATGGCCTCTCCTGAATCGTGTAAGAGCGTTTCCATAAGAGTTTAAAAAAATTCTCTTCCGTTTCAGTATTTATAATAGTCCGGGCGATATAGGCTGGCAGTGTTTCGGAATCTATAAGAACGCTGCGGGTTATCATCAGACTGAACGGCTCACCATTTTCAGGCGTAATGGTCAGAACATTGATGCTTTGATCGACAAAACCAGCTGGCAAATCAAAACTTGCTTCCTGTATATGATAATCCATATTTTTCCTTTTAAATATCTGCTTTCACAGTCTCAATAAATTAACAGGCCCTGAAGCTAAGCTGATAAATAACCCGGTAAAATACTAAACAACATATTGTTGCAGCTGCTTTGCCCGCCCGATAACAGCCGGCACATCGAACCCACGCAGAGAGGCCGCAGTATGGTTGTCCCCCTCCACACCTGTTTCAATCAGGTCGCCCCAGTATAACAATCCCATCTGAGTGGTGAGAGCCAGTGTGCAGGGATTTTGATGGTGTGCCGGCACAAGCTCATATACGACTGTACCGGGGTGACACCAGGCAACATTTGCCATAGCAGCACCCAGTGAACCCACGACCATACGTGCCCGCGCAAAAAAACGCATCTGCCCGGCAACGCTTAATGTCTCTGGCCGGATAACCGTAAAACCAGCTTCCCTCATAGCCTCAGCCAGTTCAGCCTCATTTGGCATAGCCCTGTTAGACGCGCTGCCACGCTCAATAAAAATAAACAAATCACGCTCATCCGGCTTACAGCCACCGGCTTCAGCCACCAGGGTGTGATAGGCCCGCGCTGAAAGAGGCGACACCGAAAAATCAGCAAGGCCTCTCACATAATCAGTATAAATAACCTGTTTAAAAGCATACTGATGACCATGATGCGTGGTGGCCTGAGGGGCATTCTCAAAACCATTCATTTTGAGCGTTTCAGCCTGCCATGGCTGCAGGTAAGGCAAAATAAAACCGCCTTTATACTGCGCCTCACGCAGGGCAAAAAAAGTCGGGACAGTATGCCTTACCCAGTGGAAAAAATTAATATCCCAGTGGTCAAAACTGGCAGCCATAACTGGCTCTTTCAGAAATTCTTTTGAAAGATCACCCGGGCGCACTGTCAGCGCTGCCACCGCATCAGGGGGCTGAAGGTAAGATGTCTCTGCAACAGGGTGGCCATTTTTGAGGAACACCATGAGAGAACGATCAAGAACAACTTTTGACAGAATATACTGACGCAGTGTCAGTGCCTTACTCTGCCAGCCATAAAAAACTGAGCGCGAACCGTCGGGCAGCACCCCACCCTCCACCATCAACGCCGGATATGATACTGGCGCCTCAAGCTCCGTCACCCCGGAAGAGGCCTGAGCGAGAGTAAGAGAAGACTGCTCTGACTGCCTTTTTAATTTCGACATTATAAATTTAAAAAATGTCATACCAGTCTTCTTTTTTCACAATTTAAGTCAGGCTCTTATCATATCAGTAATGGTGACCATCATCATGAATTTCATCAAGGTTACCAAAACGCGTATATTCACCTTCAAAGAACAGATGCACCGTACCTGTCGGACCATGTCTCTGCTTTTCAAGAATCAGTTCAGCTTTGTTATGAACCAGGCTCATTTTATGTTGCCAGTCATCAAGTGCCATTGAGTATTTTTCTTTAGAATCAAAAGAAACTTCCTTCGGCATACGCTGCTGAAGATAATATTCATCACGGTAAACAAACATCACGGCATCAGCATCCTGCTCAATCGAGCCTGATTCACGAAGATCTGACAGCATGGGGCGTTTATCTTCACGCGATTCAACCTGACGCGACAGCTGTGAGAGAGCAATAACCGGCACCTCAAGCTCTTTTGCTATCGCTTTCAGACCCTGTGTAATCATAGAAATTTCGAGCACACGACTTTCAGGCTTTGTCCCGACCGACGGACGCATAAGCTGAAGATAGTCAACAACTATCAGGCTCAGGCCCTTAGTGCGCTTTAGCCGGCGGCAACGCGTACGCATGGCAGAGAGCGAAATAGCTGGTGTGTCATCAATGACCATAGGCAGGCGAGCCAGCTTCTGGCTGACCCGAACAAAACTATCAAACTCTTTTTGCCTGATATCACCCCGACGCAGACGCTCGCCCGAAACCTGAGCCTGCTCTGACAAAATACGGGTTGCGAGCTGCTCAGCCGACATCTCGAGGGAGAAAATAGCAACCGTGCCTTTAGGCTTTGCACCTGTTGCCTCAGCTTCCTCAAGCAGGGAGCTCGCAGCAGAGAACGCCATTTTGGTCGCCAGCGCCGTTTTACCCATGGCCGGACGTCCAGCGAGAATCAACAGATCAGAAGGATGAAAACCACCGGTTTTTTTATCAAAATCAACCAGACCAGAGGTCAGACCTGTAACATGACCTTCATTCTGAAATGCTTTCTCCGCCGTCACAATAGCATCGGTCAAAGCACGGCCAAACTCAACGAACCCGCCGTCCTGGCCTTTTTCTGTAGCCAGACGGAAAAGAGCCTCCTCACCAGCCGCGATCTGATCCGGGCCGGAAAGAGATGAGCTTTTACCAAATGCTTTGTTAACAACCTCTTCGCCGATATCAATCAGCTGCCGGCGAATCCAGGCATCGTAAATGGTGCGCCCGTAGTCTCCAGCATTAATGATGCCAACCATTGATGTCAGCAATTTACCCATATAGGCAATGCCACCAACCGGCTCGAGCACATCAGAGTTCACCAGCTCAGCACGCAGCGTTACCGGGTCTGCCAGCTGACCGCTTTCGATGCGGCGGGCGATGATATCAAACAACCGGCCATTTGCCTGGTTAGCAAAATGCATCCCACTCAAAAAATCAGAAACACGATCATAAGCACGGTTATTTGTCAGCAAAGCACCCAGCAATGCCTGCTCAGCCTCAATATTAGCCGGGGGGTGCCGAAGGGTAAGAGAAAGAGAAGAATCTTCAGTAGCGGTAAGCCCGGTATCTGCCTGTGCCATATTTATTGTGTCACCTCTGAACGAACTTTATTCAGCACATCATATGCCGTTATAATATGATAAAGAGAACTTGCCGGAATGGCCTTTGAAACCGGATAGGCTGCCTCATTCAGCTGATCATGCCATGTGCCAGCCGGACAGTCAGTGAAATATCGTTCAAGCAGGTTTGTAACGATACGGGCTGCCAGCCCGTCAGTGTCCTGCGGATCAACCGTAAGCACTGCTCGCAGCGTTTCACCCTGAACCCACAGACGCGATGACGCCTTAAGCACTGAACCATCACGCCCCAGCGCATCACACACCAGGCCTGTCGCCGGGTCGGGGCCATAGCGTTTTGCAAACTGATACAGTCTGTCAGCACGTGTTTTTGTGATAACGCCTGTCAGGCGCTCATATTCTGACAAAAGCCAGACCCACTCAAAGTGATGGCCAGGCTCAAGCCAGTTCCCCTCATGCCCGGGCGCGGGAGCCCAGTCTGACGTGAAATATTCACCCAGTGTGCCAGTTGTTTCATCCTGTAAAAACTGACTGAACAAAGCATACAGAGCATGAGCCTGGGTCAGGTCTGCAATTTCACCGGTTGTTTCATACAAAGCCAGAATGGCCTCAAATAAATGCATGTGCGGGTTTTGCTGGCGTGGCTCATCACCCGCTGGCAGAGTATTAAAAAACCCACCCTGAGGGGTGCTCATATTTTCGCTGATCCAGCGTAATGCCTGACGCGCCAGAGCGAGCGCCTTACCACTTTGATCCAGCCGTTCATACCAGGCCAGAGCAAAGATAACAAAAGCAAGATCATAAAGGTCAGCCGTGGGGTCAAGAAGCTGACCTTCGGGTGTCAGACTGCGGCCCCATTTGCCCTGTTCATTATGGGCATTGCATAAAAAAGCAAAAATACCGTCGGCCCGGCTACGCCCTTCGGCCTGGCCCTGTAACGCGGCCCACGAAAATACAAAAAGCTGCCTGGCCTGCACTCTCACTCTTTTAAAAGGTGCCTGTGCTGAAACACCCTCCAGGGTCAGGCTTTCCTGCGCGCCGTACAGTGCAGGGTTCTCTGGTGTGCCATCACACCCTGCTGTCGCCCAGAAAGGCAAAGCCTCATCAAAAAGCCAGTTCGTAAAACGCTGGTGCATAATAAGCAGAGGCTCTGTTTTTTTTTCAGAAATATGCTGCATCATACACCTTTGATCCGTCCGATCGTAGCTGTTGTTGAATGCCCTTTGAGCAGATCGACCAGGACCAGACGCCCGCCGCCGGCTATTACCTCACGTGCTCCGACAACCTGCTCAGGTGTATAGTCTGCTCCCTTGACCAGTACATCAGGCTCAAGCGCCTGTATGATCTCCAGCGGGGTATCTTCATCAAAGGCTACAACAGCATCGACATGGCGGATGGCAGAAATAACGCGGGCCCGTGCATCAAGTGTGTTAACCGGCCGCTCATCCCCCTTGAGACGACGAACACTCGCGTCTGTATTTAAAGCGACGACAAGGCGGTCACAGGCAGCGCGTGCCTCAGCCAGAAGGTCAACGTGACCCGGGTGAATAATATCAAAACAGCCATTGGTAAAACCAACACTCAGCCCCCTGCTCTGCCATTTCTGTATCAGCGCATGCGCTGCTGAAGCAGACAGTAAATGTGGCATTTCATCCGGGCCTGACTGTTTCTCCAGCTCCTGAATGACTTCCTGTATATCTGCTGTGGCCGTACCCAGTCTGGCCACAACAACACCCGCTGCGGCATTTGCAACACGCATAGCCTGCTCAAGCGTACTGCCAGAACCTGTGACAACGGCCATGGCTGCAATAACGGTATCGCCCGCACCTGAAACGTCAAAGACTTCACGGGCACGCGTAGGCACAGACAAAACCGGGCCATTATGGCGCACCAGCATCATGCCTTTTTCAGAGCGTGTTGCGAGAATAGCATCTGCCCCGGCCGCAGCCATCACTTTACGGGCGGCGACTTCAGTCTGCTCTTCTGACGCAACAGGCAGGGCTGAAGCCGCTGCCAGTTCTTTTGCATTCGGTGTGATGCAGGTTGCCCCGCGATACAGACGGTAGTCAGGTGATTTCGGGTCAACAAACACCGGCACCTTACGCGCATGCGCCAGAGTAAAAACCTGCTGCAGCACCTGCGGGGAACACACGCCCTTACCGTAATCTGACACAACAACAGCCTGCACCTGGTCTATCCATTGTGCAATGGCAGCATTCAGCGCTTCAGCCTCTTCCTCCTGCAGCGGCAGAGCACTCTCTTCATCAGCACGCACAACCTGCTGGTTAGCCGCAATAAAGCGTGTTTTACAAATAGTAGGGCGACAGGTGCTCTCAACCGTTGCATCAACAACATTAGCACGACCGGCAAGGCTGTTACGCAATAATGCGCCTGCCTCATCGCGTCCGGCCAGCCCGATAAGAATAGCACGGGCACCAAGTGCTGTAACATTGCTGGCCACGTTACCCGCACCACCTGGCATTTCTCTTTTATTTTTCAGCAGCAACACCGGAACCGGTGCTTCAGGTGAGATCCGCTCCATACCACCGTATAAAAAACGGTCGAGCATAACATCACCAACGCAAAGCACTGAAACAGAAGAGAAATCCATAACCTATCAGACTCCAAACGTAGCCACAAAGTCTGCCAGACCCGTCTGACGACGCATGCGCAGACGACCAGCTGTCAAAACAGAGCGCGCCTCAAAAATCGCGCGGTCAAGGTCTTTATTAACGATAACATGGTCAAACTCAGACCAGTGTGAAATTTCATCCTGTGCAGCCGCCATACGACGGGCAATTTCATCAGGGTGGTCTGAAGCCCGGTTATCCAGACGTCTGCGGAGTTCTTCCAGAGAGGGGGGAAGAACAAACAGGCTGACCACATCATCCGGTAACGCCGTGCGAATTTGCTGGTGCCCCTGCCAGTCGATATCAAACACCATGTCATATCCGGCAGAAAGGGCCTCTTCTACCGGCGCACGCGGGGTGCCATAGCCACGCCCGAACACAGTTGCCCATTCGAGCAGCTCACCCGCTGCTGCCATAGTTTCAAACTGCTCCATAGAACGGAAGTGATAATGCACACCTTCTTTCTCACCCGGGCGCGGGGCGCGGGTAGTAACAGAAACAGAGTGGCGCAGCTGAGGTTCTGAGGCACGCAATGCATTTGCGATTGTTGATTTTCCGGCACCTGAGGGCGCTGAAATAACGAAACAAAGACCACGACGCTTCATTTCTGTCCCTGCATTCGTCATTCTGTTCTGAACCATAATCCGCAAAACCCCTTAACTAAATCTGTCTGCGCAGGCACGATACAACAGTCACTGCACGAAACACAGGGGAGATAAGCAGAATACTCATTCTGTCACTAAAGGCAGATATATGATGAGAGTAAAAAACCTCAGAGCGGAGGTGATATACTGGTTGCAGACCCTGCTGGTGTTATTTCTGCACCCGGAACGAAGAGGCTGGGATTACTCTTATCTCGTGCGTCATTTTTATTGTGATATTATGGTGTTATATACCGGGCCACAGGCATACAGCGCTGACCGCTTACAGAGACACATCCCCTGCGCGGCAATAAAAATGATAATTGCACGCTGACAGTTTCCTTAAAGCGAGGCAGTTTGTGCCCTCCAGAACAGACGGAGAAACAGAAGATATTATGACACAGCCCCTCCCTTCTCCGCACGCTTATCTGATGGAAGATTTATCAGCTGCCTCAGTACGCGAACCCGTGCCCGCCGCCCTTAAAACAATGCCGACTGACCGCGTGTTCTGGAGCCATTTCTCACCCAACCTTGGCCCGGGCGGATGGGTAACAGGCGCACTGCTGATCAGCATGGGACTGGATTTTTATACCGGTGTTCTGGCCATTATCGTGGGAAATATTATCGGCGCCCTGCCTGTAGCCTTTGCCGCCTCTATCGGACCAGAGACCGGCCTCACCCAGATGGAGGCCTCACGACGGGCCCTTGGTCGCCTGGGGGTAAGACCTCCTGCTTTTCTAAACTGGATTTATTGTGTCGGGTGGGATGCCGTAAACAATGTACCCGCTGCCACAGCATTGATTGCTCTGCTCCTGGCGTGCGGCCTCTCAGCTCCCTTCTGGCTGGCACTGGGTCTGCTGGCCGCAGTGCAGATGATGGCTTCAGTTTACGGGCATCATGTCGTTCAGCTTTTACAAAAATATCTCGGTGCTCTGCTGCTTGTCACTTTTCTGATTATCGGAGGGGTGCAAATCAGCCACAGCACAGCACACCTCACAGCCACGCACCCTGTCAGCTGGCAGACTTTTTTGCTGGCAACCGGCATTCTGGTCAGCTTCAACCTGTCATGGGCCTCATACTCATCAGATTACACACGCTACCTGCCAGCCAGCACCAGCCCGACTAAAATTATCGGCCTCGCACTAACGGGGCTGCTCGGGTCTGCCATTCCATTCCAGATTCTTGGATTGCTGACTGCAAGCAGCATCGCTGAGCCATCGCCAACTGCTGTTATTGCCTCATTTCAGCATGCGATGGGGCCCGTTGGCATTGTGGCGCTGGCAGCCATTGCGCTCTCATCCATCACCGGCAACTCTTTTAACGATAATACGGCAAGCTACAGCCTCATCTCAGCCGGCCTGCATGTACCCCGCATTGCCGCTGCTGTTCTGACAGCCTCTCTGGGCTATGTTCTGGCTGTTGCGGGGGCCGGGCAGTACGCCAGCCTTTATACTGACTATCTGCTTGTCACGATGTACTGGATCGCCCCATGGATCGGCATTGTGCTGGCCGACTGGTATTTTGGAGACCGCACCCCAAAACCCGTGCCCCCTGGCTGGACCAGAGGGGCTACGATTTTTACCGTAACATCAGTGCTTACTATCGGGCTTTTTTCGACCAGCACAATTTATACCGGCCCCGTTGCGCGCTGGCTGGGCGGGGCAGATATTGGCTATTATATTGGCTTCTTTGTCGCAGCGTTATGGTACGCACTTGGTGCACGCTCACGCACCAGCTCATAAAGGCCAACAGCTGCTGCCACTGATACATTCAGGCTTTCCATATCGCCGGGCATATACAGCCCGGCAATCTCATCACAGCTCTCTCTGACCAGGCGGCGCAGGCCTTTACCCTCGGCCCCCAGGACCAGAGCCACGCGACGACCTGTCAGAGACGCACCTTCAAGCAGCCCTCCGCCGGCATCAAGCCCGATGGTCCAGAAATTTGCTTTCTGCAATGCTTCAATCGCACGCGAAATATTCACCTCACGCACTACCGGCACAACCTCAAGAGCTCCGGAGGCAGCCTTAGCCAGCACGGCTGTTTCCTCCGGGGCATTCCTGTCCTGAACCACAAGACAGGCTGCACCAAATGCTGCAGCAGAGCGCAAAATAGCCCCGACATTACGCGGATCCGTCACCTGGTCGAGCACAAGAACCGGGCCAGGCCGTTCAACAGCTTCAGCCAGAGAAAGATCAGGCAGTGTTTTAACAAGAGCAGCCACGCCCTGATGCACAGCATCGGGGCCGAGCAGCTCATCTAACACTGAGCGCGCAACCAGTTCAGGCTCAGGGCGGTGTTTAACATCAGCTCCCTGTAAAATCGCGCTTTCCTGGTCAGTCAGTAATAAACGCTGAAAGACCCTGCGTGGATTGCACAACGCCGCAGAAACAGCATGTGTACCAAACAGCCAGACACACCCCGCAGGAGCGCTCCCCCCCTCTCTTGCAGAAGAATGTGCCGGTTTTGCACGACGTGACGGGCGGGCGGGACGAGTATTGCGCATCAGAACCTGTGTCTCTTTGTCATTATGCTCTGGCAGATGACAAAATAAATACCAGAAGGGAACCTGTTCTTAGCAGAAACATTATAATCCCGAAATGCTGCACCTGACACGTTCCCTGCCTTCGCAACGGACAAAAGAACCCGGATGCCATTAAATCGCCGTTATGAGAGTGTAGCTGACACGAGAATTGGACAATTCCATCTCCCGGCTGTATCGCTTGCCGTCCTGACAGAAAAAAAATTATGGAGCGGGTCATGAACACCTCCCAGGCCCTGTCTCAGGGCGCTATTACTCTCCACCGTAATGATCTTCCTGATGATCTGACCTTTACGCACTCAATTGCCGTTGATACCGAGACAATGGGACTTAACCCCCACCGTGACCGGCTCTGCCTTGTACAGATTTCATCAGGTGATGGCACAGCACATCTGGTGCAGCTCATTCCCGAATCTCTTGGTGGCACAGGCTATAACTGCCCCAACCTGAAAAAGCTGATGGCAAACCCTGACATCACCAAAATTATGCATTTTGCACGGTTTGACGTCGCTATTCTTCAGTATGCTCTGGGCATCAGAGTCAGCCCGGTTGTCTGCACCAAAATTGCAGCGCGCCTGGTACGCACCTTTACAGACCGTCATGGCCTTGCCGCCCTGTGTCGTGATATGCTGGGGGTAGAGCTGAGCAAACAGCAGCAGACATCTGACTGGGGCAAAACCGAACTCAGCCCTGAACAGATGACCTACGCAGCCTCTGACGTGCTGCACCTCCATGCGTTATGGGCGAAAATGGAAGAACTGCTCCGGCGCGAAAACCGCACCGAACTGGCACAGGCCTGCTTTGACTTTCTGCCGGCACGTGCTCAGCTTGATATTCTGGGTTACGAAACACCAGATATTTTCTCGCACCGTTCTTCCTGAGCCAGGTATCATCCCGGCATTCCACGCACTATATAGCAACCTGTAACAGCCAGAGGGCAAACTGACTTGCATCTCAAAACTTTTCACGCTCTGACAGCCAGCGCCATTGATGTCGTTCGTACAGAACAGGCCGGCCTGAAAGCGCTTGAAGAAGCTTTACAGGACTGCTCTGGCCTTGGCTCTGCGTTTACAGATGCCGTCACGCTGATAAGCGGGCTGACCGGGCGCCTGGTCGTAAGTGGCATTGGAAAATCAGGACATATTGCACGTAAAATACAGGCTACTCTGTCATCAACCGGTACCCCGGCCCTGTTTGTACACCCGGCAGAAGCCTCTCATGGTGATCTGGGGATGATCCGTCCCGGGGATGCTGTTCTTGCTTTTTCCAACTCGGGAGAGACAACCGAGCTGGGCGATATTGCGGCACACACCCGCAGCAACAACCTGCCACTGCTGGCGGTCACAAGTCAGCCTGATTCAACCCTTGCCTGTGCTGCTGATATTGCTTTAATTATGCCTGCAATGAAAGAGGCATGTCCGATGGGCCTTGCTCCGACAACCAGCACCACAATACAACTTGCCTTTGGCGATGCGCTGGCTGTTGCTCTTCTGCAAAAGCGCGGCTTTACAGCCAGTGACTTTAGCTCATACCACCCTGGCGGGCGACTGGGCATGAGGTTACGCACTGTACGCGACCTGATGCGCACAGGTGATATGATGCCGCTGGGGCATCCTGACACGTCTATGCGTGATATTATTATGGAAATGACGCGCAAGGCGCTGGGCTGCATTGGCATAACAGACGAAAACGAGACCCTGGTCGGGTTGATTACCGACGGAGACCTTCGTCGTGCGCTTGATCTTGACCTTGCCGTGACACAGGCAAAGGATGTGATGAACACAACCCCCCTGACAATTTCTCCTGATATCTTTGTGTCAGAAGCAGTAAGCCTCATGAACACCCGATCTCGTCCGGTCACTTCTCTTTTTGTGCTGGATGACCATAAAAAACCACTTGGCGTCGTTCATATGCACGACTTACTCAAGGCAGGTGGCCGATGACAAAACCCGTTACCCCACACCGGAGCGACTTTGCCCGTTCGGAAGAGACAACACGGCAGCAGCGCAACCAGCTTGCCTCGAACCTCAAGCGCCACAAAGCCCCTAATGAAGCTCTGCTGGCACGGCGCCGCACATTGCTGCGATGGGCTAAATGGGTGCTGCCTGGCACGGCCCTGCTCCTGCTTGTCTCGATTGCTGTATGGCCTGAAGTTGACCGCCTCATTCATGCTGGCAGTGCATCTCTGCGCGACCTGACAAAAATACACGTCGAAAACGGCAGCCTCGTTGGCGCCACCTACCGCAGCGTTGATGAACATAACCGCCCCTTTATGATTACCGCCCAGAGCGTGCATCAGATTGACCAGGAGAGAATGGATCTGGTCAGCCCGGTTGCTGATATTATAAACCAGGGGAATAACTGGATTATTGTCAGTTCAAGAAAGGGGGTTTACATGCAACATGCTAACCTGCTTGATCTGACAGGAGAAGTAACCCTGTATCGTAATGATGGTCTCATGATTCGCAGCCCGGTCGCTGATATTAATTTAAAACAAGGCGTTATTGCCTCTGATATGTGGGTCAGGGCTGAAGGGCCGTTTGGCGTTCTGGATGCGAAGGGCTTTGTGCTGTCTCAGCATGACGGAATTGCACAGTTTCGCGGCCCCGGGCGTATCATTCTCAACGATGACCACAAAACGGACACCCCGGAAGGGAAATCCTCCTGACCATGCGCCTGCCGGTTTTTTCTGTCATAACTTTGCTGCGCCCTCTGTGCGCCGCATTTGTCATCCCGGTTTGTGTGGGAGCAGTCCTGCCTCATACAAATGCCCGGGCACAGGCCATTGATCTCTCTCACGGCGGGCAGATTACTGTCACCGCAGTCGGGGGGTTTGACTGGGACCAGAACCAGAAAAAAATTACTGCCTATAAAGACGCCCGGGCCGTACGGGGCGACGCAACGGTCACCGCAGATAAGCTTATCGCTTATTACCGGAAAAAAAGCGGCACAGATGACGCTAAAACGGGTGCAGCTCCGCTACAGACCGCGCCTCAGAAAACAGCAGCGCCTCCGGCTGATGCTTCAGCCGGCCCGATGGATTCCTCAGGCTCAAACGAGATTTATCGTCTTGAAGCCATTGGTCACGTGCATATCTTTACACAGACCGATCAGGCATGGGGTGACAAAGCCGTTTATGACATGGACAAAGCCGTCCTGGTCATGACGGGAAAAAATATGAAAATGGTGACCCCGCAGGATCTCCTGACTGCCAGAGATTCAATGGAATATTACTCACAGGATCACATCTCCATCGGGCGGGGAAATGCAACTGTGACAACAAATGACCACAGGCAGATCAAAGCCGATGTTCTGGTCGGCTACAGCGCACCGGCTGATGAGCAGACAAAAGACCAGGATAAAGCCACAAAAGCTCAGAAAAGTCAGGGCGGACTGGCCGATGGCTCAGGCAAACTGAAGAAAGTTGACGCCTTTGGTCATGTATGGGTCAGAACACCGACTGAAGTCGTAACAGGCGAGCGCGGTGTTTATGTTCCTGACACCGGCATTGCCCGCATTGTAGGCAATGTTCATATCACCCGCGGCGCTAACCAGATTCAGGGTGCTGCGGCCATTATTAATCTGCATACAGGCATTGCCACTATGACCGAACAGCCCGGCAACCGGGTCAACGGTGTTGTCGTGCCAAACAGCAAAGACAGCACAGACAGGAAATAAGGATGACACAGGCACAAAGCCCATGGACATCACCCGAAGCCCCCGACGATAGTTTCCTCGGCTCTGAGTTCGTGTCTGACAACCCGCTTCACGTCCCTGGCCATGGGCTGTTTGCTCACGGCATCGGAAAGTCTTATAAAAAGCGCGAAGTTGTTAAAAACGTCTCGATAGAAGTACACCGCGGAGAAGCTGTTGGGCTTCTTGGTCCAAACGGCGCAGGTAAAACCACCAGCTTTTATATGATTGTTGGTCTGGTACAGCCAGATACCGGTTCTATTACACTTGATGGCGCGAATATTACCCAGCTGCCTATGTATCGCAGAGCACGCCTTGGCATTGGCTACCTCCCGCAGGAAGCCAGTATTTTCCGTGGCCTCAATGTTGAACAAAACATTATGGCGGCCCTGGAAGTCGTGGAGCACGACCCTGACAAACGGCAAATGATGCTGGATGGTCTGCTGGGTGAATTTGGTATTTCACACCTGCGCCGCTCCCCTTCTCTTGCGCTGTCAGGTGGTGAACGCCGGCGACTGGAGATTGCGCGTGCCCTTGCAAGCCAGCCCAATTATATCCTGCTCGATGAGCCGCTGGCTGGTATTGACCCTATTGCGGTCGGTGAGATCCGTGATCTGGTTTCACACCTGAAAGACCGTGGCATTGGCGTGCTGATTACCGATCATAACGTGCGTGAAACGCTGGAAGTTATTGACCGCGCCTATATTATGCACAGCGGACAGGTGCTCATGCAGGGTGTCCCTCATGAGATTGTCGCCAATGAAGATGTACGACGCGTTTACCTCGGGGAGAGCTTCTCGCTCTGACCTCCTCCCCTTTTTCTGTGCACTTCTGACAGAAGCAATACTGTCAGCGTGCCAGAGAAGGAACCGGCAGATGAATATCAGGTGGCGCGACCATAACGACAGGTGGCGCTGGTGGTGCCGCAGGTACTTTTACAACATGTGAAACGACCTTTGCGGGGATGATAACACGCTCCATCCGAACCGGTGGTTTTTTATGGGTAAAACTCCATACAAAAGCCCCGTAGCCAGCAACCAGCACACACAGAACAACAACCTTAACACGCCAGCTACGACGCATTTTTGGCATATCAGCAGGCGGGTTAGACAGTAACAGCATAGCACTCACATACAAAATCGAAGAGGCACTTATCTCTATGCTGTGTAACTAAACCTGACAACCTCTTCTTTCACGCGACAGACTATTAATACTCTGCGCTCATAATTTATCAGAAATGTCATAAAAATATAGACAGACGCCGGCAACCATGGCCAAATCATAGATACGGGTGTTGCAGACTCCCTGCTCTGCAGCCTTAGCTCTGATACCAGAGGTAAAGTAGATTTTTTGCCATCAAGACAAAAAATAACTCCGGCAACAGGTTAGAAAAGGACTCACGAATGAATATTCATGTTTCCGGTAAACAGGTTACTCTTTCTGATGCACTAAAACACAGGGTTAATACCCACCTCAACACACTGACCGGCCGCTATTTTGATAAAGCGTTCGATGCTAAAGTTACTTTCAGTAAAATACGCTCGTTTTTTACGTGCGATATTAACGTCCATGCAGGACGTGGCGGTATTATCCTTCGTGGTGAAGGTGAAGGTGCTGACGCGAACGTCGCCTTTGATGATGCTGCTGAACATATTGCCAAACGACTGCGCCGCCATCACCAGCGTATAACCTCGCATACGCGTGCGGATAAGACTGAACAGCCGCCTGAAACAGGCCGCTCGTACATCCTCGATGCTGAAACCTCATTTAACGAAAGTAAGGATATCACCCCGCCACCGGAGGAAGCCTCCTTTCCGGTCATCATTGCTGAGCAGGCAACGGACATCCCTTTTCTGAGCGTAAGCGAAGCTGTTATGCGCCTTGACCTCGCCGGCTCAACACTCCTTCTGTTTCGTAACAGTAAAAATCAGGAAATTAATGTTATCTTCAGGCGCTCTGACGGTAATATTGGCTGGATTGATACAGGGCCAGCCTGATTTTTTCCCTTAAAAACGACAAAGGCCAGTGGCGTATCTTATACCACTGGCCTTAACCGGATGTATTCTGGCATTCTTTACTGCAGTCCTGCTGTAACCATGTCGTTTTTCGAAATAATTCTCGAGGCGGCCTCAATATCATCAACGACTGAGAGCAACGCACCATCTGCCGCATGAATAGCCCAGGCTGCATGTCCGTCTGCCGTTACAGAAGGACGCACATAAGCAACATTTGTTAACCCCATAATCAGAAACTGATGCTCTGATAAGTCCTGAGTATTCAGCAGCATAGCTTGCTGATCCGGTGCCAGAACAATCTTTCCGTTATGGGTTGTGACCTTCATAATCCGCTCCATTTATTAAAATAAATTTATAAATAGCACGGTTTTATTAACTTATCTCATCATTTTCAACTTTATGTAATATTCTTGACGACCGTTGCACAAAATCCCCGGAGGTCCGCCTCGCAGATGTCTTCTTCTGACCAGGCTGCATAATCTCAATACGCTTTACTCGCACCTCAGGCTGCGGACGGTATAAGTCTATATGCAGCAGACCATTATCAAGCCAGGCTCCCCCGGTCTCAATCCCTTCAGCAAGGACAAACGCTTTCTGGAACTGGCGCGAGGCAATGCCACGGTGCAGATAGACTTTTTCTTCTTCCTCTTCTGCCTGCCGCCCTCTTATGACAAGCTGATTATGCTCCTGCGTGATCTGCAGATCTTCCATCCGAAACCCTGCAACTGCCAGAATAATCCGCAGTTTATCAGAAGCAACCTGTTCAATATTATATGGCGGGTAACCATCACTGGCTCCCTTGCTGGCACGTTCAAGCATCTGCTCCAGATGATCGAACCCTAAAAACATAGGGGAGCCAAATACTCTGCCTGACATAAAAGCCTCCTCCCTCCTGAGCGAGACAAAGCCGGACCCAACATGGCATCCGGTCACTGCATAAAATATGGGGGGAGGATCAGAAAAACTCAAGACAAAGGCAGCTTTCAGCCGCGATGAAACTCTCAGAATATCTGTAAATCAAAAAGCAATATGAGCATTTTAAAGAAAAATGACTTATTTTCCTCTGGCATAGTCAGAAGGAGAAGGCTAAATCGGCTGATATGACACATGCGCTTCAGACTGATATCGCTATCGCCGCAACTGCAGCCGATGCGACCCCTATGCCTATTCTCATTGCCCCTCATGCTGTTCTGCGTCGCAAAACACGCGAAGTACGCCCTGAGGATATGGCTGACATTCGTCGTCTTCTGCCTGGCATGTTTTCTGCCATGTATAAAGCACCCGGCATTGGTCTGGCCGCTCCGCAGGTCGGTCTTGACCTGCGTTTTGCACTGGTTGACCTGGGTGAGCCCGAGGCCCGCGAACCTATTATTATGATTAACCCCGAAATTCTGAGCGAAACAGAAACGATGGCTGTGCGCGAGGAAGGCTGTTTGTCACTCCCCGATCAGTATGCTGAAGTTGTTCGCCCTGAAAAAGTACGGGTGCGCTGGCGCTCAGTTGATGGTGACACGATTGAACGCGAGGTTGATGACCTGATGGCAACCTGCATGCAGCATGAAATTGACCATCTTGAAGGCATTTTATTTGTCGATCACCTTTCGGCTCTGCGCAAAAATATGATTATGCGCCGCCTGGCAAAACAACAAAAAGCAAAACGCTGATAACACTGACAGGGATACTCTGATTATGCGCCTCATTTTTATGGGAACACCGGAGTTCTCTGTCCCTGCCCTTCAGGCTTTGCATGATGCCGGCCATGAGATTGTTGCTGTCTACACTCAGCCGCCCAGGCCGGCAGGGCGAGGCAAGGCTATCCGCCCCTCACCTGTTCATAAAGCAGCTGATGCCTTAGGCATTCCTGTCAGGCACCCCCTCTCTTTGCGTAAGAATGAAGAAGAATGGGCTGCTTTTGCGGCACTCAATGCTGATGCCGCAATCGTAGCCGCTTATGGCCTGATTCTCCCTCAGATTATGCTTGATGCCCCCCGCCTTGGCTGCCTGAACATTCACGCAAGTCTGCTGCCGCGCTGGCGCGGTGCCTCGCCTATCCAGAGTTCTGTTCTGGCAGGCGACACAGAAAGCGGTGTCACGATTATGCAAATGGAAGCCGGGCTTGATACCGGCCCTATGCTGGTGCATGCCGCAACGCCCATCACACCGGCAACCACAGCGACAACATTACATGATGCCCTGAGTGCTCTTGGTGGTGAACTGGTCGTGTCAGTCCTGAGCAATCTGCCACAGGCAACCCCTCAGCCAGAAGACGGTGTTACCTACGCTCCCCGCCTGACAAAAGAGGATGGTCGCATTAACTGGCAGGACAGCGCCAGCGCCACAGACCGGCGTATTCGTGCCCTGACCCCCTGGCCGGGTACTTTTACCAGCACGGAAGATGGTACGATTCTTAAAATCGGGTCGGCTGAGCTTCTGGCAGATAAACAGCATTCCGCACCTCCGGGCACAGTGCTCGATGACATATTAACCATCGCCTGTGGCACCGGTGCACTGCGCCTGACACTCATACAAAAGCCTGGCGGACGTATGATGGATGCGCAAACCTTCCTGCGTGGCTTTTCCCTCCCTTCGGGCACACGCCTGGCCTGAACATACACACGCATTATAATTATGACTGAAACCAGTTCATTTACCCATCAGGCTCATACCGGCTCTGATGACCTTAGCTCTTCCATTCAGCGCTGGGCTGTTAAAGTAGAGTATAACGGCACGGGCCTTGTTGGCTGGCAGCGCCAGACAAATGGCCCCTCGGTGCAGGAGTTTCTTGAACATGCAGCTTCCTGCATCGCAGGGAAACGAACCGTTAACAGCATTACGGCCGGACGCACTGATGCAGGCGTGCATGCTACAGGTCAGGTAGCGCATCTCGATTTTCCGGCTGATATTGCCCTAAAACCTCATCAGGTCAGGGACGGGCTAAGCTATTACCTGAAGCCACATGCGATAGCTGTCATACAAGCTGCCCCCGTACCACCAGACTGGAGCGCGCGTTTCTCAGCGACCTGGCGTTCCTACCGCTACCGCATTCTTAATCGCCCGACACGGGCTGCTCTGGGTGCAGGTCTTTTATGGCATGTAAGAGGGCACCTCGATATTGACCTGATGCAGGAAGCAGGAAACCACCTTCTGGGCCTGCATGACTTCACCTCTTTCCGTGCTGCGGCATGCCAGGCGAACAGCCCTGTACGTTCGATTGATCATCTGCATGTCGCACGCCATGATGACGAAGTGCATGTTACGGTTAAAGCCCGCTCGTTCCTGCATCATCAGGTCAGAAACATTGTTGGCACCCTGGTTCTGACTGGCCACAAACGCTGGAAGCCAGAGCGCGTTGCTGAAGCTCTTGCTGCACGCAGACGCAGCGCTGCCGGACCAACCGCGCCACCTGATGGCCTTTACCTGACCGGAGTTGGTTATGACCCAGACCCCTTCACCTGAGAACGATAAAACTGTTCGTATTTTTATTGATGCGGATGCCTGCCCTGTGCGTGACGAGGTCTACCGTGTGGCTGAGCGTTACGGGCTGCACACATTTGTTGTGGCAAACCAGCTTCTGGCTGTGCCTCCAACTCCGCGCATTGAGCGGGTCATCGTCTCTGAAGGCATGGATGTTGCTGACAACTGGATCGCTGACAATGTCAGAACCAATGATATCGTTATCTCAGCAGATATCCCTCTGGCAGCCCGCTGTGTCGCAAAAGGAGCCTGCACACTCGACCCGCGCGGTCGTATTCTGGATGAAAATGCCATTGGTATGGCCCTGGCCGTGCGCAACCTGATGGATGACCTGCGCTCAAACGGCGCCATCACACAGGGCGGGCGCAGTTTCGCAAAATCTGACCGCTCTGCCTTTTTGTCAGCGCTCGATACAGCTGTTGTTAAAGCCCGAAAAAATGCAGCTCTTCCGGCACAGCGGCGCCACCCGATTTCTTTTTCATAGTCCTCTGCGGCCCCGTCAATGCACCCCGTACAGCGGGAAAAGCATCTGCATAAAACCGGCATATGTCAGGTCAGAGGCCGGGGGGCTGTAATAAGGTGGTAAAAACGAGCCTGCAACATGTACGGCAAGCATGGCCAGTGCGATATAGGCACAGAGCTGAGCCGCCCTTAAACCGCTGACTGCCAGAGCAACGCGCGCGATATACCACTGCACCCATAAAAAATTACCTGAAAATATCAGCAGCATAATCATCAGAAAAAGTGACGATGTCTTCAGGCCTGGAAACACCAGAATACCAAGCTGCGTCAGAATAAAAGCATCAATTACAACCGACCAGCCACACCATAAAGAGGCCACCATATAGCGCAGCCACATCTCGCCACGCTGCCAGTATTGCGCACAAAACTGAGAGACAACCAGCATCATAAGAGTGCCGCACAGATCGAGCAGAATATCGCGCAGATCGTTTATTTTAGCGGGAGACACACAGACCAGAAACAGGCTGACAATATTAAACGCAAATGAGGGGGCTAACGCAGCCCACAGATCAGCCTTTGTGTCACCAAAACAGGCAACACCTTCGCGCCTGCCTGTGCAGAGAAGGTATGTACCCTGGAGGATTCTGCCTGTATTTCCTCCTTCGTCAGAACCCGCCATAATCACAAACCTCGTATTTCAGGTAACAGACAGGTAACCGCTATGCTGCTCCGGCACGATGAAAGAAGACTTTCATCAGATCATCAGGTGACGGATAATGTGGCGGCAAAATGTAAGCAACGACATACATTAACCCTGTAATAACCAGCACCGAGCCATATAACAAAGCGGCCTTAAAGCCACTGATAACCAGACCAACACGGGCAATATACCATTGCAGAACAACGTCACCAATAATACCCATCATCATGACAGCGGCGGTAAAATAGGGGGGGTCAGCAAATTCGGGGAATAAAAAATGACCCGCAACAATAACAATAACCACGCCAAATACAGCGATCCAGTTGCTCCAGGTTGCCGCAGTAATATAACGCAGCCATAAATTGCTACGCTGCCAGCGCCGCGCATAAAACTCTGACACAACAACCGGCAGCAGAATTTTACATAAAAACATTAAAACCTGGATCAGGCCTGTGATTTTTCCGGGTGAGGCCAGAACAGCAAACAGATTAATCAGCACAAATGCCAGCTGCGGTGCCAGTGCTGCACCAAAAGCATCTGTCGTGCCGGCAAAATTATTAATGCCTTCGCGCCGTCCGCTGGCCAGCAGAAACATACCCTGAATGATCTTATGCGCATTTCCCTGCCGGGTCGGCTGAGACATTATGCCAGCACCTCTTTAAGAAAAATGTGATAGATCTGCGTCAGCGTTTCCAGGTCCTGCACACTGGTGTGCTCGTCAACCTGGTGAATGCTGGCACCAACCAGACCAAACTCTACCGCCGGGCAATAACGCGCGATAAAGCGGGCGTCTGACGTCCCGCCTCCGGTATCCTGCTTCGGATCACGTCCCGTCACCTGCCTGATGGCAGAGATCAGAGCCTGTGTCTCTGCCCCCGATGGGGTCAGAAAAGATTCCCCACTGATATGAATATCTGCATGGCTCTGCGGTGCATGCTTCTGACAGACAGTGGTGATCCACCTGGCCAGTTCTGCACCGGTATGAAGGTTGTTGAAACGTATATTCAGCCGGGCCTCAGCCTTAGCCGGAATAACATTTGTTGCCGTATTGCCAACGTCCATGCTGGTGACCTGAAGGCTTGAGGCCTCAAACCATTCTGATCCCTCATCCAGTGGCCGGGCCGTCAGTTCGCCCAGCAGAGCAAGCAAACGATGCACCGGGTTATCAGCCCTGTGCGGATATGCGACATGACCCTGCACTCCTTCAACCACAATATGAGCATTGAGGCTGCCGCGCCGGCCATTTTTGATCATGTCACCGATAGCAAGAGGATTCGTTGGCTCACCAACAACACAGTAATCAGGAATGTGTCCTTCCTGCGCCATCCACTCCAGCACCTTCTGCGTGCCGTACGTTGCCCGTCCTTCTTCGTCTCCTGTGATCAGAAGGCTGACCGAGCCGGGACCACCCTCACCCATACGGGATGCCGCTGCAACAAAAGCGGCAATACCACCCTTCATGTCACAGGCACCGCGGCCATAGAGCACACCATCGGCAATATGTGCAGCGTAGGGAGGGTGCGTCCACAACTCTTCTTTTCCTGGTGGCACAACATCCGTATGGCCCGCAAAACAGATATGCGGGCCTTTATCACCACGACGTGCAAAAAAATTGAACGTCTTTTCTTTCCCCTCGCCAAAGGCAAGGTGCCAGACCTTAAAACCCATCTGCTCAAGCACTGCAGCCAGAAGCGCCTGAGCTGCTCCTGTATCAGGTGATACAGATGGCTCACGGATCAGCATTTGTGTCAGAGCAACGGGGTCTGTCGTATCAGGCAGAGAGGCTTCCTCTCCGAAAGAAAAGCGCGTCATGGTGTCTCTGTGCCTTTAGTCGCGCAGCAGGTCGTTGATGGAAGTTTTAGAGCGTGTGCGCTCATCAACGCGCTTGACGATAACCGCACAGGCAAGGTGGGGGTTAGGCTTGCCATCAGCACCAGCAGGTGATGAAGGTGGCAGAGTGCCAGGCACAACCACTGAGTAAGCAGGCACGCGCCCCATGAAGATCTCTCCGGTGGCACGATCAACAATTTTTGTCGACGCACCAAGGAAAACACCCATGGACAGAACTGAGCCACGTTCAACAATAACACCTTCAGCGACTTCTGAACGTGCACCGATAAAACAGTCATCTTCAATGATAACAGGAGCAGCCTGAAGAGGCTCAAGCACACCACCAATACCTGCACCACCGCTGATATGACAGTTACGGCCGATCTGAGCACAGCTGCCAACGGTTGCCCATGTATCAACCATTGTGCCGCTGCCAACGTGCGCGCCAACATTTACAAAAGAAGGCATCAGCACAGCGCCGGGAGCAATAAAAGCAGAATAGCGCACAACGGCACCAGGCACGACGCGAAAACCAGCGGCATCAAAACGAGCCTGGTCCCAGCCGGCAAATTTAACCGGCACTTTATCAAAAGCCGGAGCACCCGCTGCTGCACCAGGTACAACCACACTGTCGTTAAGACGGAAAGAGAGCAGAACAGCTTTTTTCAGCCACTCATGCACAACCCAGCCACCATCTTCAGGGGCGGCAACACGCAGCTCACCGGCATCCAGTGCGGCAAGGGCTGTTTCGATTGTTTTACGGCCTGCTCCGGTCGTTGCAGAAGAGATCGTATGACGTTCTTCCCACAAAGCTTCGATTTGAGTACGCAGTGTATTGTCTGTCATGAGGCACCGTCAGAAACATAAGGAACATCAGCCAGAGCTGTCAGCCCTGACCATTAAAACGTGAGCAAGGACCATGCGGACAGAGACGAGCCCTGTCAACGCACCATCCTTTATGCCACACACGCCACGGCAGAACTGCCGGGGGCTATAAACAGCTTAAAGTTAGTCAGCTCTGATAAGAGTGCCTGAACCAGAAGTTGTAAACAGCTCGAGCAGACAGGCATGCGGTATGCGCCCGTCAATAATAACCGCAGCCTGAGCCCCTGCCTGCACGGCCTCGATGCAGGTTTCAACTTTAGGAATCATACCGCCGGTAATAATACCGTCTGCAATTGCTTTACGCGCCTGGGTAGCAGTCAGTTCAGGAATGAGATTACCCTGCGCATCAAGCACACCTGCTACGTCTGTCAGCATAAGCAGACGTTTGGCGTGCACAGCACCAGCCACAGCACCGGCGGCTGTATCGGCATTGATGTTATAGGTCTCGCCATCCTCACCCTGCCCGACAGGGGCAATAACCGGCACCAGGCCAGAACCTGACAGGGCGTAAATCACACGCGGGTCAACTTTAACAGGCTCACCAACAAAGCCGAGGTCAAGCACACGCTCGCTCTTTGTCACGGGGTCATATACTGTGCGCTGATGCTTGCGGGCAGTAATGAGGTTGCCATCTTTACCTGATATGCCAACAGCCATAGCACCGGCGCGGCTGATCAGCCCGGCTACCTCTTTATTGACTGAGCCGGACAGAACCATCTCGATCACGTTAACCATGCTGGCATCAGTGACACGCAGGCCATTAACAAAAGTTGACTGAATGCCCAGTTGGGTCAGCATATTGTTAATCTGCGGGCCACCGCCATGCACAACGACCGGGTTAATGCCAACCAGTTTTAACAAAGCAATGTCACGACCAAATGTCTGCGCCAGGTCAGAATTGCCCATGGCATGACCGCCATATTTTATGACAATCGTATCACCGGCATAGCGACGAAGGTAAGGGAGTGCCCCGGCAAGAACAGCGGCCTCCTGGTGAGGCCCCATGGAGGCATTGTTGGCACTGGTCATAACGGCAAAAGTCCTGCTGCTAAATCTGCCAGATGGCTTCAGGTTAACGGGAGAGCGAACTCGGCAAGCTCGGCGCGCAGCTCTTCAATACCCGTACCTTTTTCACTGCTGGTAACAGCCAGAAAGGGGCAGGCTGCAGGGTGGCGCTTCACCTGCTCCTGCAGGGCGTTGTGTTTAGCACTCAGCGCCTGTGGTTTAAGAGCATCGCATTTGGTCATCACGATCTGAAAACTGACAGCCGCTTTATCAAGCAGCTTCATCATATCAGTATCGTGCTTTTTCAGTTCGACACGGGCATCCAGCAGCAGCATAACCCGGCGCAAACCAGGCCTGCCACGCAGATACTCAAACATCATCTCCTGCCAGTCTTCTTTCACTGACTTCGCAGCTTTTGCGTAGCCATAACCGGGCATATCAACCAGCATCAGTCTCTCAGCGAGATTAAAGAAGTTGAGCTGCTTGGTGCGCCCTGGCTCTGAAGATGCACGGGCCAGCGCCTTACGACCGGTCAGCGCATTAATAAGGCTCGATTTACCGACATTCGAGCGGCCGGCAAAAGCAATTTCAGGCAAAGTCTGCGGCGGGAGCTGCCCCAGTTTCTGAGCACCAAAAATAAACTCACACGGGCCGGCAAACAGACGCCGCCCCTCCTCAAGGGCGGCATCAATCTGAGCCTGATCTGTCAGTTCACGGAAGGTCGTCGAAGCCTGAAGCATTATTTGTTACTCAGCGCAGCTTTTTTGGCATCAGCTGCTTTAAACCCGCGCATAATAATGACCTGCTGCAGAGCTGTGAGCAGGTTGCTCCAGCTATAGTAGATCACAAGGCCAACGGGCTGGTGTGCCATAAAGAACGTAAACACCAGAGGAATGAAAGTCATAACCTTCTGCTGTGCCGGGTCCATGTTCGTTGAACTGGCACTGATTTTCTGCATCAGGAACATGGTTGCACCATAAATGATGGGCCATGCACCAAGAGAGAGAATAGCAAAAATATGTGACGGGTCGAACGGCAGCAGACCAAACAGATTAAACACGTTGGTCGGGTCAGGTGCAGAGAGGTCTTTAATCCAGCCAAAGAAGGGCGCCTGACGCATCTCAATGGTCACATACAGGTCTTTATACAGACACCAGAACACAGGCGCCTGGATAAACAGAGGCAGGAACCCGCCGAAAAGATTAACACCCTCCTCACGGTACAGTGCCATGATGTGCTGCTGCATCACCATCGGGTCTTCTTTGTAGCGTGCTTTAATCTGATCGACTTTTGGCTTCAGGCGGCTTGTCTTCCAGGTCATGCGCATCTGTTTGACGGTCAGCGGCAGGAAGGCAACCTTAACAATCACGGTAAAGGTCAGCAGAGCCAGGCCAAAATTACCCATAATTGAATACAGCCAGTCGAGCACCTTAAACACCGGCAGGGTCAGGAAAGAGAGCCAGCCAAAATCCACCGCTTTCCAGAACATGGGGATATGCAGCATCTTCTGATAATGATCGAGGAGGCTGTATTCTTTTGCACCGGCAAAGAGATGTGCTTCGGTCCCCGCTGTCTGCCCGGCAGCCACTGCCACAGGGGCCACGTTGGTAAAGCCAACCTGATAGGTCGTGCTGGCAGCCTGATAGTCATATGTACCAACAACCTGAGCTGCCTGGTCAGGCACAATCGCCATCAGCCAGTATTTATCGGTAATACCGGCCCAGCCACCTTTACCCTGATGGCTCCAGGCAATGTTATTAGGTGGTACACTGTCCTGACGCAGGGATTTATATGACCCTTCGTTCAGGCGGTCATCAATAACGGAGATCGGCCCTTCGTGCACCAGCATCCCGCCATTAGTTTCGGGGGTATAGCCACGGTTAACACGATAAAACGGATAAAGCGAAACCGCCTGCGCTGTATTATTATGCACATGCTGACTGACCGTGAACATAAAGTTACGATCAATCGCCAGCACGATATCAAACACAAAGCCCTGACCGTTATCCCACGTCAGTGTAACCGGATGTGTCGCATCAAGATGAGGCTGATCAGCTTTCCAGACGGTATTAGCGTCTGGCAGAGCAATTTTGACATCTTCAGGGGCGCGCCAGCCAAAATCAATATAATCAGGACGGGCCGTGCCAGTCTGGCTCAGCACACGCACATCAGGACTGTCTGGTTTTGTTGTTTCGCGGTACGCCTTGAGAACGAGGTCATCAAGACGGGCACCTCTGAGATTGAGGCTTCCCTGAACAGCAGGGGCGTCAATTGTCAGACGGATATCGGCCTGAGCAGCATCGGAACTTTCGGCAGGTCTGGCAGCTGCACCTGATGTAGCAGCGGCTCCGCCGGCAGGGGCGTTAAGAGCCTGCGTTGCAGCAACCGGCACAGGCTGCTGTTTAGGGGCTTGCGGGAAGAAATAATCAAACCCGATAAGGACAATAGCTGACAGAAATGTTGCCAGTATGAGACGACGTGTATCCATTCTCTGGCCAGCAGGCCCCCTTGTAGCAAGCAAAAAAAATAGCAGCACACTGCCTGCGAGCCGGGAAACCTGAAAAGACAAACCATAAAAAAACGGAAATCAGGCACAACAGGCCTGAAAAACTTTAAGAACCGTTTTTGCCTGCTCTGGCTTTTCTGTCGGCCTCAGACAGACATACCCCCAGTGCCTTACGAAAATCTGTGATCAGAGCCGTGAAAGGCCTGTCTCTTGTCCCTGCACGACCAATCAGAACGAGGTCAAGACCGTTGAGTGA
This sequence comes from Acetobacter sp. DmW_043, assembly GCF_002153485.1. Taxonomy (NCBI): domain Bacteria; kingdom Pseudomonadati; phylum Pseudomonadota; class Alphaproteobacteria; order Acetobacterales; family Acetobacteraceae; genus Acetobacter; species Acetobacter sp. DmW_043. The sequence continues at coordinate 27,757 of NZ_JOMN01000003.1, forward strand.
GGTTTCTGCCTCGACGATTCTCACAACTTCGCGCAGACGACGGCGCACTCTGTTACGCACAACAGCGTTGCCGACTTTTTTGGTAACTGTGTACCCCACACGGGCAGCCCCCGAATCAGCACGCCTGAAGAGCTGAAGAACAAGGCCTGGCACCGGGCTTTTACATCCACGCGCAGCCAGAAAAAGAAACTCTTTGCGCTTTTTAAGGCCCTGAGACTGAAGAGGTCCGTCTTCAGCCTGCTCAAGGTTTCTTCCCTGGTCTGTGACCATGGACAACCCCTCAGCCCTTAGGCAGAAAGACGTTTACGGCCTTTTGAGCGACGGTTAGCGATAACTTTACGACCACCAACTGTTGCCATACGTGAACGAAAACCATGGCGACGCTTGCGAACGAGCCGTGAAGGCTGATAGGTGCGCTTCATTGCGGCACTCCCTCTGATAAATTAATTGTCAGACAGATAGATAAAACTACCTGCCCCTGTAAAGGGCGGCTTATAATGACCTGAAAGCCAGCCGTCAATCGTTGCCAGAGTCTCTCGGATAATCATAACCAACAAGAAGGCTATTCCTGATGCCACAGTCTGACACCATCCAAACCGCTAGCAAAAAACTAAAGCATGATATTAAAAATATTATTGCCCCTGCCCTGCTAAGTGTTGAGCTGCTCGAAACCCACCAGGACTCTCAGGTGCAACAGGCTGCAAACACGATTAACAGCTCGCTTGAACGACTGCTATCACGCCTGAAGCAGGACCCGGCTGCATAAGCAGCCGGAGCCGGAACTTACCGCTGGATAAGTTCTATTTTATAACCATCGGGGTCTTCAACAAAGGCGATAATGGTCGTGCCAAATTTTACCGGCCCGGCCTCACGGGTTACTTTTCCGCCACCCGCACGCACGGCATCAGCTACCGCTGCAACGTCTGAAACACCAACGGCAAAATGACCAAAGCCGGTACCAACGTCATAGCCGTCATCCTGCCCCCAGTTATAGGTAAGCTCAATTTCAGCCTGCCCTGCGGCATTGTCAGCATAGCCAATAAACACAAGCGTATATTTGCCCTCTGGCACCTCACGCCGGCGCAACTCATGCATGCCGAGTAATTTATAAAATGCGAGGCTTTTGTCGAGGTTGCGCACACGCACCATTGTATGCAGATAACTGGCCATTAGACTTCTCTCCCGCCAATAACAGAATAATATCTCATACTAGCAGGCGTCACCTGACACACAAACCGATGAAGGCGCGAGCACAGTCACAAATCAGGGAATAAAACGCTCAGGTTCAACGGCTATCAGAAAAAGTCCGCTCTTATCAGCTTCCGCTACGCAGTTTTCAGAATCAGTTAGCAGTGTGTGTGCTGCCTCAAAGGCGATACCCCGCAAACCGGCCTGCGCTGCGAGCCGCACAGTAACCGGGCCAATCGTTGGCATGTCAGCGCGTTTATCCTGACCTGGCTTTAAAAGCTTAACCAGTACACCGCCCTCTCCGGGCTGCTTACATAGCCCCGCACGTTCCAGCATACGGTCTGTGCCCTCCATGGCCTCAACCGTCAGAACCACGCCATTCTGCACAACGCATCCCTGCCCGATATCCAGCCGCCCCAGAGCCTGCACTACTTTTATGCCATGCGCGATATCAGCCCTGGCAATATCATCAGGCCGAATCTGCCCCAGCACTCCGGGTTCAGAAACAGACTGCGGCAAAAATTCGTGAGCCCCACGAACCCGAAAGCCCTCCTCCCCCAAAATACGAACGAGGGAGGCCAGAAGGCCATCATCACCAGAAAAAAGAGAACGACCCAGACGGGCAAGAATACGCACCCCCTCAGAATCGGGATACAGACTCCGTAATGACGGACGACGCACAGGGCCTATAAGAACAAGATCACCGCACTTATGCTCTCTGAGCAAAGAGAGCATCTGACCCGCCGCACCCAGCCTTACAATCTGGTGCGGCCAGGGCGCTATCGTCTCAGGCTCTGCGAAGCCCTCGAAACCAAGAATGAACACCGAGCCGCCTCTGGCCACAACAGCTTCAGCAACTCTGGCAGGCAATGGCCCGCCACCGGCCAGAATCCCTACAGTTTGCGACGACTGCAGTGTCAGGCTCCCTCTGTTTCTGCTGCGCTGTAATCACCTCGTGCAACCCTTACAAGGCCACGCTTGCTCGGGCTGTCAATAAAGGTCAGAACCTCCTGAATACGTGGGTCAGAAGAGTAATCCCTGCGCACACGCTCAAGACGTTCAGCAAATGTCCCTTCCTCAGGCCCTTTAGGATAAAGAGTGAGGAATGCACGGCGCATCTGATGAATTTCAGGCTGACTGACACCATGACGGCGCAGCCATATCCAGTGCAGACCAACCAGCCTGGCCCGGTTTCCCAGCACACTGCCATAGGGGATAACGTCAGCTTCCACGCCGGCAACGCCACCAACCAGAGCAGCATGACCGATACGGACAAACTGATGAATGGCTGCGGAGCCCATAATGCGGGCATCATCCTCAACAACGACATGACCACCCATCACAACGTTATTGACGATAATCACACGATTCCCGACCTGGCAGTCATGAGCAACATGCGCGTTCGCCATAATCAGCACATCGTCCCCGACATGCGTCACGCCACAACCGGTAGCTGTGCCACGGTGAATCGTCACGTGTTCACGCACAACAGTACGTGCACCAACCTCACAACGGGTTGGCTCATCATTATACTTCAGGTCCTGCGGTGCCATGCCTACCGTAGAGAACGGGTAGTAGCGTGACCCGACACCAAGACGTGTATGACCATCAACCACAACGTGCGAAATCAGCTCAACGTCATCATCAATAACGACATTGGCTCCGACAGAACACCATGGCCCAACCTTAACTCCACGCCCGATGCGGGCGCCAGGAGCAATAATGGCAGTTGGATGGATTACTGCCCCACTGCCTTCTTCCACCTTATGCAATACCTCAGTTCCTTCCATAACTGCACTCTCGTCCTTCGGTGAAAAAGACAAAAACAAACAGACAAATCACGCTTTTTTATGGCAAACTACTTTTCACAGGCATTTACTTAAAAGCGTCCCTTACAGGCAGAACGCTCAGTCCATGATCATAGCGCTGAATGTTGCCTCAGCTACAATTTTTCCATCTACGGTTGCAGACCCAAAAAACTTCCACACACTACCGCGGCGGCGCTGCTTGGCAACGTGCAGGCGAATCTGATCTCCGGGACCAACGGGGCTACGGAATTTGGCACCTTCAACGGTCATAAAATAGACAAGCTTGCCCTCAAAACTATCACCAAGAGAAAGGACAACAAGAGTGGCTGCTGTCTGAGCCATAGCTTCAATAATCAGGACACCAGGCATCACCGGGCGCGCCGGGAAGTGCCCCTGAAAGAAAGGCTCATTAACAGTTACGCATTTAATACCTGTTGCTTCCTCACCAAGGACAATATCGACCATTTTATCGATAAGCAAAAAAGGATAGCGGTGAGGTATAGCCTGCTTAATACGATTAACGTCTATCTCTTTAATTATCTGCTCTTCCTGCTGCATTACTTCCATTATCTTAACACCCTGATTTTAATTTAATCTTATCTGATAGAATTATCCGGTTAGTCTTTTTTATCATCTTTATCGGCCGAACTCTCAGACGAACCCGGCTTCTTTTTAGCTATTCTTCGCAAAACAGCAACATTCTGAAAGAATTCTTTGAAAGGCATTGCAGGACTACCAATCACATCAGCCTTACTTTTTACGTCAGACATCACACCGCACTGCGCACCTACACGCGCTTTTTCACCAATGCGGATATGCCCGATAAGGCCTGCCTGAGCAGCAATTGTAACAAAATCTTCAAGAATAGTAGAGCCGGAAATACCGGCCTGAGCCACCACTATGCAGCACCGGCCCATTTGCACATTATGGCCAATCTGCACCAGGTTATCGAGACGGGAGCCCGCGCCAATAACGGTGTTATTAACCGAGCCACGGTCAATGGTCGTATTTGCACCGATTTCAACATCATTACCGAGCACAACCAGACCAAGCTGCGGCACAGTTTCAAAGCCCTGAGGCCCCACAGCGAAACCAAACCCATCCTGACCAATGCGTGCGCCTGGCAGAATAATAACTCTGTCACCCACAACGGCATGCGATAATGTAACGTGACCGCCAATCCGGCACTCTTCACCCAGTGTCACACTCTGTTCAATGACAGTATGGGCACCAATAACAGAACCGGCCCCGATTTTTACGTTTTCGCCAATCATGGCGAAGGGACCGACTTCGCAGGTGGGATGAATGTCAGCTGTTGACGCAACACAGGCTGAGGGGTGAACCCCCGCTCTGGCCGGATGCCTGGGATGAAACATGCGGGCAACACGCGACCAGGCCAGATATGGCTCTGACGTAATCAGCGCAGCACAATGTGGCGGAACTTTATCAGCAAAAGCAGGCGCAACGATGACCAGCCCGGCTGAGGTGTTTTCAAGTAACGTCGCATAACGCCGGTTATCAAGAAAACTGATTTCATCAGAACCGGCATTTTGCAACGGTGCTATGCCTTTGAACCCTTCGGCTGGCAGAGCACGTCCGTCAGCCGGAGGGACAAAAGTAGCCTGAGCAGCCTGAGCGACTGCCTGCGCATCAAAAGGGCCTGACCGAAGAAAAAAACGTGGATTAGCCGGCCCCGCAGCTAAAGAATTTTCGGCATTCATAAGAATTAATGAGTCTTTGCCGCAGAAGGGTTAAACGCAGGTGCAGGACCCGCTGCCGGTGCCTGTGCATCACTATTAGCCGTTGTTGGCATCTTCCCTGATTTAGCAAGCACTTCCGGGTCGACGTCAGCAGCAGGAATGAAAACAGATGACATAATAGTATTCAGCTGTTTAGCCACCTCATTGGTAATATCCTGGCCATCTACATGCAGAGCTACCTGCTCATTATGAAGAATGAGGTTCATACCACGCGATGTTGCTACTTTCTGAATAACCTGAACCAGCTCGCGCTCTATCTGCCCGAGGGAAACCTGAGCGGCCTCCTGAATGATGCGGTTACGATTACGGAAAGCCTGCTGAGCTTTCATAACGCGTGTTTGCAGGCTGCGCTCGCGAGACTGGATCTGATCAGAGGTCAGTGACTTTGCCTGCGCCTGAAGCTTCTGCTGCTCATCACGCCAGCCAGCCTGCTCTTTCTGAACATCACGGGCCAGGGCGTCACGACGTGCACCCAGAATATGCTCTACCTGTGCTGCGGCCATTGACTGCTGCATAACGCCAGGAACACTGATCACGCCGATAACGGCCTGAGGAGGAGCGACACCTTTTGGCAGGTCAGGCGCATTTGGAATAGTTGGGAGAGGCAGAACGGGAGGGGTCTGCGATTCCTCACCACCACTCTCTTCAGGAGCATCAGGCTGAGGCGCTTCGTGAACCTGACGAGGTGCCGGAGCAGGCTTTGGCTGTGCACTCTTTGGCACAAACCATCCGCCACCTGAACTCTGTGCCTGCGCATCTGATAGAAAAGCAGCTGAACATGACAGAAAAACGGCTCCCAAAAGGGCTTTTCTGCTAAAATAAACCATCATTACCTCAGAATTGCTGACCAAAACCAAAACGAATAAGCTGCGTACGGTCGTTATGACTGCGCATGATAGGAACACCAAGGTCGATATTAAGCAGACCGAAGGGGCTCTTCCACGAGAAACCGGCACCCGCACTGACACGTGGCAATGGTCTGTCACCCGAAATACCCTGATACGGGTCACTCCAGGGATGCGACAAGTTACGTTTTACACGCAGGCCCCAGAGACTACCTGTATCAACGAAGGTACGCCCCATCACGCCCATTGCAGACAGAAACGGCATCGGGAAATTAAGCTGGGCTGAAGCGTTGTAAATATAACGCCCGCCCAGGAGATCCTCACCCGGATAAGCGCCATAACCTTTGCTTCGCGGACCGGCACCACCATCAAGGAAGCCGCGAAGGTTCTGACCACCCAGATAGAAGTTATCAATGATATCATGGCGCCCGTTACCCCAGTCACCCATGTAACCGGCACCGGCACGCAGGACAATCGTCCAGTCATGGCTGTTCGTCAGGTCATCAAGCGGAATATAATATGAGGCATTAACTTTAACACGCCCATATTTTTCATCCCCGCCCAGACCAGCAAAATCTCCGCCAAGTGATACCATATAACCATTATGCGGGTTCATACGGTTATCACGCCGGTCATAAACCAGGTTCGTACCGATCTGAGACAGAAGAGAGTTACCCTTCTGGTCGATCACGTACAGGGAGGGCTGATACCAGCCACCACCAGCAAGACCCACATGACGGCGTGTCAGCGTATAATTCCATGACTGTGAGAGGTAGCGATTATACGCATACCCCATACGCAGGGTAATACCGACACGACTTTCAGAGTAGTTCTGGTACGTCTGATACTTGTTCTGAATACCGAAAATATCGACACCAGCAACAAGGTTACGACCAAGAAAAGCCGGGTTTGTAACAGAAAGATCAACCTGCCTCTGCCACTGCGACATTGTGCCGGAGAGACCGGCATCAACGCCTGTACCAAGCAGATTGTGCTGTTTAAGACCAATATTACCAATCACACCAACGTCAGTTGAATAACCGCCACCAAGAGAAAATTCACCTGTTGGCTTTTCAACGACATTAACTGCGACGTTGGTTTTATCCTGTGCCGAACCCGGCGTATCCTGAACGTCTACACTTTTAAAGAAGCCAAGATCCTGGACCGATTCTTTAGCATATTTTTTGTAGCTCGGTGTGTAGGGATCACCCTCAGCAAAAGGCATCTGACGACGAATAACGCTGTCTTCGGTAATGGTGTTACCGTTAATGTCGAGACGCTCAATATAACGACGCGGCCCCTCACTCACATCAAACAACAGATTCACAACACCCTTTTCAGGGTTACGTGCGATAACCGGCCTGACCATAGCAAAGGGGTGACCTTCAGCCTGGAGAGTTTCCTCCATATCTGTGGCGTTATCCTGCACAGCCTTGCCATCGTACCACTGATGAGCAAACAGCTCGACATATTTTCGCAGGGACTTTGCCGGCACATGGCGCAGACTTGAGCGAATATCGACTTTACCCAGACGGTAACGCTGCCCCTCATCCATGGTATAGGTTACATAAAATGACTTACGGTCAGGAGAAAGCTCGCCTGACACGTCTTTCATCTGAAAATCAACATAGCCATTGCTGAGATAAAAACGCCGCAGAAGCTCCGCATCGTATTTCAGACGCTCAGGATTATATTCATCTGCTGAAGACATAAACCTGAACCAGGCCGTCTCTTTTGAGGAAACAATACCGGCCAGACGGAGGTCGCCATATGCCTTATTACCAACAAATGCAATTTTGCGAATAAGGGTCTGCGGTCCTTCCGTTATATGGAAAACCACATCCACGCGGTTATGTGACAGCCTGACAATCTGTGGCGTGACGACGGCAGCATACCGCGCCTTCTCCGCATACACATCGAGAATTTTCTGGCGGTCATCAGCTGCAGTTTCTGCCGAGAAAACAGCACGCGGACGCAGAGCGATAACCTTTCGCAGGTCTTCCTCTTTGGCTGCACTGTTACCTTCAAACACAATGCGGTTGACGATCGGATTCTCAACCAGGTTAACCTTCAGAACATTGCCCTCACGACGAAGGCGGACATCCTTAAACAGACCTGTCGCAAACAGTGTTTTAAGCGAACGGTCAAGGTCATCCTGAGAGAAGTAATCCCCGGACTGAACAACCATGTAAGAAAGGACTGTGTTGGTTTCGATGCGCGAATTACCGGTAATATCGATATGTTCGATAACATCGTGCGATCCGGGAGAAACCCCCGAAACACTACCACTGACGTATCCTGGCGAAGATGACACCTTACGCTGACCTGCAGAAACAGCCGAAGACTGCCGCGCAGAGCTGGCAGGAGCGTCTGCAGCCATGGCGTATCTCTGCACCAGCAGAAAAGGCACCATACATACAGAGACAAAGAGAGCTGAACGCTTACCCGTCAAAATCTGCTTTCCTCCACAGTCGGGGTCGTTGCACAGCCAGGAACCCATCTTTCATTAATATTGCTCTGCCCTCTGTATGGAGTATCCGATATCACTATCATGACGCAAGTGTTTCCATTTGCGCGATAACAAACTTCAACTCACAAACGATGTTATCCACTTAAACAATCCAAAGCTGGAAAGGTCATTAAACGTCGAAAAAAGAAAAAGAGCAGCAACAGCGGCCAGACCAAACTGAAAACAAACTTCCTGCACTTTAACCGGCACAGGGCGTCCTCTGACCGCCTCAACAATGTAAAATATTAGTTTACCACCATCAAGCACCGGTATCGGGAAGAGATTGATAAGCCCGAGATTAACAGAAAGCAAAGCCATAAACGGTAGTAAACTGGCAAATCCATACTGCGCAACCTGCCCTGAAAGCTGGGCAATTTTAAGCGGCCCGCCAAGCTCTCTGGCACTATGCTGCCCGGTAAGAATCATCCACAGTCCGCGAACTGTCTCCTTCGTCATAGACCACGTCTCTTTTATGCCAGCAATTACAGCCTGAGGCAACGCAAGCGGCGGGGTCTTTTCGACCATAAAGCCAACGCCCAGAAGACCATGAGCGGAACCACCTGATTTTGCCGTACCTGAACCAATTGTAACCGGCACTTCGAGTTTATTACCGTCACGTGTAACGCTCAGAGTCGTTTTAAGACCAGGAGATACTGAAACCTCCTCCTGAATAGCCGCAACGCTGTCAAGCGAATGACCACCAATGCCAGTAATCACGTCACCTTTTTCAAGGCCTGCATCGGCTGCGGCACTATGAGGCAGTATTGTCGATACATGATTAGTGATTCTGGGCATGCCTGTAACGCTGTACAAACACGCAAGCAGGACAATAGAAAGCAAAAAGTTAAAGAGTGGCCCCGCCACAATGACTGCTGCACGCGACCATACTGATTTTTCATGAAATGTTTTACCCGGAATCCAGGCAGCCCTCTCTTCGGGGGTGGCGGTCTCAGGGTTCATCATTCCATGAGGCAGCACGTAACCGCCGAAAGGCAGGCAGCATATACGCCACTCTGTACCGCTGCGATCAGCCCAGCGCACCAGAGCGGGACCAAAACCTATAGAGAAAATCTCTACATGAATGCCACGCCAGCGTGCTGCCAGATAATGCCCGAACTCATGAATGGTGACCAGAACACCGAGTACAAAGACGAAGGCGATAATCGCCCGAAGAGAGTCATGTATCATAATAAAATCAATATCACTCCTGCTAACCCGGGTTCAGGCAGCCAGCGTTGATGTCAAATTCCGGGCCTCATGACGTGCCTGAGCGTCCCAGTGCAGAACGGCATCGAGTGTATCTGCCGGCGGAGCACCAAGCTTCTCCATCACCTTCTCCACAAGACGCGCAATATCAAGAAAACCAATTGTCTTATTTAAAAATGCATCAACTGCAATTTCATTCGCAGCTGAAAGAATAGCAGGTGCAGCACCACCTGAGCGTAACGCCTGACGCGCCAGACGCAAAGCAGGAAAACGCTGCTCATCAGGGGCACTGAACTCAAGTGTTGCATAAGCAGCCAGGTCGAGCCTTGACGATGTGGTTGCCATCCGTTCAGGCCAGGCCAGAGTATGCGCTATAGGAATACGCATATCGGCTGATCCCATCTGCGCAATCAGGCTGCCATCGGTGTATTGTACCATACCATGCACAACAGACTGCGGATGCACCAGAACATCAATCTGACTTTCGGGCAGGTTAAAAATTCTTGCAGCCTCAATCACCTCAAGGCCTTTATTAAACATTGTAGCCGAATCGATGCTGATCTTAGCACCCATGCTCCAGGTCGGGTGCTTCAGAGCCTGCCCGGGTGTTGCGGCTTCCATCTCAGCAAGAGAAGACTTGCGAAATGGCCCCCCTGAAGCGGTGAGAATAATTTTCTCAACCTGAGATACCTGCCGGTCGGCCATAGACTGATAAACAGCGTTATGCTCAGAATCGACAGGCAGCAGCGTTGCTCCGGCCTCAGCAACTGCGCGAAGCATCACATCACCCGCACAGACCAGAGCCTCTTTGTTAGCCAGCGCGACTGAGCGGCCATTTTTAACCGCAGCCAGAACTGGCTCAAGGCCCGCAGCCCCTGTAATGGCAGCCATTGTCCAGTCAGCGGGCAGAGCTGCCGCATCAATCACCGCCTGCCGCCCGCAGGCAATTTTTACAGACGAGTCAGAGAGCAGACTGCGCAGCTCATCAAACGCTGCTTCATCAGCGACAACGGCCAGTTCTGCATTGAGACTGAGCGCCTGTTCTGCCAGCTTTTTAGCATTCCTGCCGCCGACAAGAGCACGAACGCGATAACGGTCACGCGCCTGCTCAAGCAGATCAACAGTTGAACACCCAATGCTGCCGGTGCTTCCCAGAACAGTTACAGTTCTCATTTTTATCTATCTCTTATAGCTGAAGAAAACGGCTCTATGCTGACGACTGACCTACATGTGGAGTATAGTTGTCAGAGCGGTTAATACAGCATGCAAATCCGCTGTCCAGAACGGACGAGGCAAAGTCACACACAAAGAAAACAGGGCCGCAGCCGGTGCCGCGAAAATAAGACCGTCAAACCTGTCGAGCAGCCCGCCATGACCAGGCAGAATACTGCCCGAATCTTTCACCCCGATTTTGCGCTTCACACCACTTTCAGCCAAATCTCCGATCTGCCCTACAACAGCAAGAACACCAGCACAAAATAAAGCTGAGCCCGTAGCAGGGTAATCAGAGGCAGAAGCGATCAGGAACCCTGTCAGTAAAGCTGCCAGCAAGCCGCCAGCAGAGCCCGACCAGGTTTTACCAGGAGAAATGCGCGGGGCCAGTTTAGGGCCGCCAAGCATACGTCCGGTCAGATAGGCACAGCTGTCACTGGCGACCACGACACCGATAACAAACAGCACAGGCAAAGCCCCGCCAAGACGCAGCCACAACAAGGCATTACAGGCCACAACAATCACGCACATAATAGCGCACAGAGGCAGACCAAAAATAAGAGAAGAAAGACAAAAAAGCGGGAAAGCGTTCCAGTGGCCAGTCACGGCAGCAATCCAGGCGCAGGCGGCCCACAACACATAAAGCCCGCCACGCCACGACCGGGGCGAAACCTTGAAAAGCGTTGCAGCCTCAGCCGCCATCCCTGTGGTCATGACAGCAACCATGATCTTATAGGGCCAGTCACCGGCCCATATACAAAAAGCACCAACAGCTCCAAGCATAATGCCTGAGAGTGTACGAACTTTTAAGTCACGCCAGGCGTTACTTTTTTCAGCACTCATGCTGACGGCCTGACACCAAAGCGGCGCTCACGGCGGGCATAATGATCTAACACAGCAGCAAAGTGCCTTTCATTAAAGTCTGGCCAGAACACGTCCAGAAACACCAGCTCTGCATATGCACTCTGCCACAGTAAAAAATTTGAAAGGCGATACTCCCCGCTTGTCCTTACGACAACATCAGGATCGGGGACGCCTGACGTCCACAAATGTTGTGAAAACTCTAATTCTGTAATCTGCTCCGCTGCCATTTCACCACGCTGAACGGACAGTGCCAGACGCTGAGCAGCCTGAACGATATCCCCCCGCCCACCGTAAGACAGCGCAAGCAAAAGGGTAATGCGCGTATTTTTACTGGTTAATTTCTCAGCACGATCCAGCTCGACCCTCAGGTCAGAATCAAAACGCGATAAATCACCAATGAAACGTATTCTGACCCCTTCCTGATGCAGGCCTGCAATTTTATGCCGCAGGTAATAACGCATCAGACTGGTCAGGTCAGAAACCTCCTGCGGTTCGCGCGACCAGTTTTCGGAAGAAAACGCATATAATGTCAGATAATCCACACCGCGGGCCACAGCAGCACGCAGGCAACGGGTTACTGCCTCTGCCCCGGCTTTATGCCCGGCCAGACGTGGCAGACCCCGCTCTGCAGCCCACCGGCCGTTTCCATCCATGATGACCGCAACATGCGTCGGAACAGAGACTTTTTCTTTTTCACGTGTTTTTTCGGCTGACATCACGGCTTTTAATCTGATCGCGCTTGCACATTAAACCTGTTTGATCTCACGATCCTTATCAGCCAGCATGTCATCAACTTTTTTAACATACTGATCCGTCAGTTTCTGGATCGCATCAGACCAGACCTTAACATCGTCCTGGCTGATATCGCCTTTTTTCTCACTGGCTTTCGATTTATCCATGCCATCGCGGCGTACACCACGCACTGCGATCTTGGCACCTTCAGCATAACGAGCTGCTGCACGAGCCAGCTCATGACGACGCTCTTCCGTCAGCTGGGGAATGGGCACACGCACAATCTGACCATCAGCGGCAGGGTTAAGCCCCAGACCAGAATCACGAATTGCGCGCTCCACAGCAGCAACGGCACCGCGATCCCACACCTGTACAGTCAGCATACGTGCTTCTGGCACTGCAATCGACCCAACCTGTGTCAGCGGCACTTCGCTGCCATAAACCTCAACTCTTACAGGCTCAAGAAGAGCCGGGCTGGCACGACCGGAGCGCAGGCCGGCAAAATCACGTCGCAGGCTCTCCAGCGCGCCGTCCATCCGGCGGGTCAGGTCTTCGGTCAGAGCATTCAGTTCAGACACGGTTTTCTCCTCCGTTTAGCAGGCAGCCGAAGCTGCCTTTATTATATCAGGTCGCACCTCAGAACAGGCAGCAGCCTGTCAGGATGCCTCAATAATCTTTGTAAAGGGGCCTTCGCCACGCATAACACGAGCGAAAGACCCGGCTTCACCAATATTAAAAACAATAATAGGCAGCTTATTCTCACGTGACAGGCTGATTGCAGCCGCGTCCATCACGTTGAGATCATGCGCAAGCACATCCATATAGCTCAGCTGATCATAGCGCTTTGCTGACGGATCTTTTTTCGGATCTGCAGAATAAACGCCATCAACCTGCGTACCTTTAAGCAGCACATCGCATTCCATCTCGGCAGCACGCAGCGCAGCGGCTGTATCTGTCGTGAAGAAGGGGTTGCCTGTGCCGGCGGCAAAGATAACAACACGCCCTTTTTCCATATGCCTTACGGCACGGCGACGGATGTAGGGTTCTGCGATAGAAGACATATCAATAGCTGACATCACGCGGGTTGGCAGCTCTTCACGCTCAAGCGCATTCTGCAAAAGCAATGCGTTAATAACTGTTGCCAGCATGCCCGCGTAGTCACCCTGCGCGCGGTCCATCCCTTTTGCAGCAGCAGCAACACCACGAAAAATATTGCCACCACCAACAACCAGACACACCTCAACACCGCTGTGCACAACGGCGGCAACATCTGAAGCAATACGCTCTACAGTTTTCTGATCAACCCCAAAGGCACCGCCGCCCATCAGGGCCTCACCCGAAACTTTGAGCAGGACACGTTTACGATCTGGCTTTTCGCCTGTTAACATTGTCATTTGCCCTCGACCATTCCTGAGAAATTCCGGCCCGGCGCATAACCGGGCCTGTGTGGCTCTTTCTTATCCTTCATGAGCGTATGCCACAAGCGGTCATGGGTTCTTTATGGCACGTCATCCAGGCCAATAGCACGCAAACGCGCGCGCTCTTCATCCCAGCCTGAACGCTCTTTCACATTCAGGAAGAGATGGCAGGGGCGTTCAAGAAGTTCAGAAAGCTGCCGGCGGGCACGTTCGCCGATCTGACGAATTTTCTGGCCACGCTCACCAATCAGAATCGCTTTATGCCCGGTACGCGACACATAAATAACGGCATCAATACGTACTGAACCATCAGGGCGCTCTTTGTAGCTTTCGGTTTCAACTGTGGCACCATAAGGCACTTCTTCATGCGTTTGCAGAAAAACCTGTTCGCGCACAATTTCAGCAGCAAGAAGACGATCGGGCAAATCTGTCAGATCATCTTCAGGGTAAAGATAAGGCCCCTCAGGCAGGGTCTCTGCCAGGCGGTCGAGCAGATCATCAACCCCCTGCCCTGAACGGGCACTGACCATAAACACATGCTCAACCGGCAGTTTTTCTGTCACTGCTGCTGTCAGAGGCAACAAAGCCTGGCGCTGCACCAGGTCCGTTTTATTCAAAACCAGCCAGACTTTACGTTTTGTCTCTGCGAGGCGTGCAATAATTTCCTGCACAGCCTCTGTCAGGCCAGATTTTGCATCAATCAGCAACATGGTGATGTCAGCATCTTCCGCACCGGTCCAGGCAGCGGCAACCATAGCCCGGTCAAGCTTACGACGCGGACGAAAAATTCCGGGAGTATCAACCAGAAGAATCTGCGTTTTTTCACGCATAAGAATACCCAGAACCCTAAAGCGGGTTGTCTGAGCTTTCGGGCTGACAATAGACAGTTTTACCCCCGCCATACAGTTAAGCAGGGTCGATTTTCCGGCGTTTGGTGCACCAACCAGAGCAGCAAAACCACAACGTGTTACATCAGCCATTTTTTTTACCTTCCAGCTGCTCAAGCAGGCTTGCTGCGGCTGCGCTCTCCGCCGCCCGCTTGCTGCCTGCCCGACCTGACCCGCTCTGGCCACCAGCTTCAACTTCAACAACAAAAGAAGGAGCGTGTGACGGCCCTTCTGCAACAACAACCTTATAAACAGGCAAAGCCTGACCTCTGGCCAGAACCCATTCCTGCAAAGCTGTTTTGGGGTCTTTGGGCGGACGGGCCTGCGCTTCGAGCAGGGAAGACCAGCCTTTGCGCACAATTTTACGCGCAGGAGACAAGCCGCCATCAAGGAAAACAGCACCCAGAACAGCTTCCATAGCATCAGCCAGAACGCTGGCTGTTGCCTGAACACCAGCACGCGCCTCGTGCGCGGCAACACTCAGACTGTCTGTCAGCTCAAAAGCACCAGCGACCTCAACCAGCATAGTACGTGACACCAGATGAGCAAGACGGGCCCCCAAAGCTCCTTCCTGCTCGCCGGGGTACCGCTCCAGAAGCCACTCAGCCATCAGCAGCCCCAGAACACGGTCGCCTATAAACTCAAGGCGCTCATTGGAGCCGACGCCTTTAAGTTTCTGACCACGCCTGCGGCCACCGGCGTTCTGATAAGCTGCAGAACGATGGGTGAGTGCCTCAAAAAGCAGCTCCGGTTTTTTAAAAATATACCCAAGGCGCTGTTGTAAAGCGTCAATGGGGGGCTGCGGCACAAGGCCGCCAGCAACAGATGTCACGTCAAACTCCGAAATAAATGTGCCCAGCGAATTTCCGCCGGCCAGTGCCAGAACTGCCAGGCCGGGGCGATGCTATCAAACGAGAAGAAGATGAATTTAGCCTGACCAACGAGATTTTGCATTGGCACAAAACCGAGATCATGCGGGTCATCACCCATAAAGCGGCTGTCGGCACTGTTATCGCGGTTATCACCCATCATGAACAGATGCCCTGGCGGCACAACATATTCAGGCGTGTTGTTCTGCGCTCCCTGATCCGTCAGCTTCAGCACAGAATGCTTTACGGCAGGACGACCATCACTGCCGGGCAGAATCTCTTCACAGACCTGACCATTTTCCGGCTCATGCGTTTCATCCACAGCAACATAAGGGTGCGGATCAATACAGGGCACCAGCTGGTCATTAAGGTAAAGCTGCCCCCCGGTCACGCGGATCCGGTCGCCGGGGAGGCCAATAACGCGCTTGATATAATCGATTGACGTATCTTTAGTGAAACGAAAAACCGCCACATCTCCCCGATGTGGCACTGCGCCCCATATACGACCATTAAATAAATCGAGGTTCATCGGAAAAGAATAACGTGAGTAGCCGTAACTATATTTGCTCACAAAAATATAATCACCAACCTGGAGAGTCGGGATCATTGAACCGGACGGAATGAAAAACGACTGAAACACAAAAGTACGCAGCACAAGCACGACAATAAAGGCCGTACCAAGCGTGCGCACATACTCCATGACAACCTGAGCCGTTGTTTTTGTCTCACCTTCTTTGTTTTCGGAAGGCTGATGTTCCGGCATATTCATGATCTGACGTTTTCCTGTCTTAATGCTCTTTTGTTATCGGGCGCGACGAAATAATCACCTCAGCAAAAGCATAGGGCGGCTCGTCTGTCATACTCAGCAGAATATGTGGCTCATGTCCTTCAGGGATTAACGTCATCAGACGTTTACGGGCGGCACCATAAAGTTTGAGCGTTGGCTGACCTGATGGCAGATTATCAACAGCGATAAGGCTATGTGCCACACCCATAGCAAACCCGGTACCAAGAGCCTTGGAACAGGCCTCTTTCGCTGCCCAGCGCTTGGCATAGGCGCCGATACGCGCATGACCGGAACGCCCTTCAGCACGCTCCCGCTCTGCCGTCGTAAACACCCGATCGAGAAAACGCTGACCAAAGCGGTCAATCACCCCCTCAATGCGGCGCATGTCGCACAAATCGACCCCGGCGGCAATAATCGTCATGGTCCACCTTCTTTCACAGGCATGATTATGAACGTGCCCTGTCAGCCTGTGTCACACCTGAAGCAGCACGCAACCCGCCAATAACCGAAGAAAGATGTCTCAGATCACGAACCTCGACATCAACCAGAATTTCCATAAAATCAAGCTGACGGTTCACGATCTTCAGATTGACGATAGAAGCATCATATTTAGAAACTGTGTTCGTAACTGTTGCCAGAACCGAAGAAACATTTTCAGCTATAAGACTGATACGCCCGACCCGCATGGTGCTGGCACCACCCCGGTCCATGGCGTCATAATCCCAGTCAACATCAAGAAAACGCTCAGGGGTTGCCGCAAAATTTTCCAGCGTCTGACATACTTTGGTATGCACGGTCACACCACGCCCGGTTGCCACGACGCCTACAATCCGATCACCCGGGAGAGGATGGCAACAGGCGGCAAAATGTACTGCTATGCCAGCACCCAGACCGACGAGAGGAATATTACCATCAGCGCGCTTCTTCTGGTTACCGCTGGTTCCCGCCATAAGGCGTGGCCCTGCTGTCCCCAGAACACCAGGTAGCCCGGGCACCATACGCGGAGCACGTACTGCACGCCTTAACTCAGGATAGGTGGCATAAACAACATCACGCGCACCAATACTATTGTTGCCAACGGCAACATAAAGGTCATGCAGGCTGTTTTGTTTAAGAGTTTTAAGAACCGGCTCAAGAATTTTCTCTGAACCGTCAACACCTTCCTGCCTGAAAGCCTTAGCCAGAGCAGAACGCCCGGCATCAAGATATGTCTGCCTTTGCTGTGCTGCCACATAACGACGAATGCGCGCACGCGCTTTGCCAGTAACAACAAACCGCTCCCACGAGGGGGATGGTGCCCCCCCGCGTGCGGTCATAATTTCAACCTGATCGCCATTTTGCAGCTCATAGCGCAGTGGCATCAGGCGGCCATTCACCCTGGCCCCGACACAACTATCGCCAATCTGGCTGTGTACAGCATAGGCGAAGTCAACCGGCGTTGCGCCCCGCGGCAGAGAGATCAGCTGACCTTTGGGTGAGAAACAAAAAACCTGGTCCTGGTACAGCTCAAGCTTGGTGTTTTCCAGGAACTCATCAGGAGCTGAAGAGGCTTCAAGAATTTCAAGAAGATCCTGCACCCAGCGCGGCCGCCTGAAACCAGGAGAGCCTTCTGTATTTTCACCGCTGCCGTCTTTATAAGCCCAGTGCGCTGCCACACCGTTTTCAGCAATATCATGCATTGCAGCGGTACGAATCTGCACTTCGATTTTCTGGTTGCGCGGCGAGCGCAGCGTCACACCTGTATGGATACTCTGATATCCGTTGACCTTAGGTGTGGAGATATAATCTTTAAAACGCCCGGCAATGACCGAATATGCAGCGTGCACTGCCCCCAGCGCCATATAACAGTCTTCACGCGTGTCAACGATCACGCGGAATGCCATGATGTCGGAAAGCTGCTCAAACGCCACATTACGGCGCTGCATCTTATCCCATATCGAGTAAGGCGATTTTTCACGTCCCGCGACATGAACATTCTTCAGGCCAGCATCGTGGCACAGGCGCAAAAGTTCACGCCTGACATCCTCAATGACATCAGCCCCCTGCCCGCGCAGATAATTCAGGCGGGCCCTCAGTGTTGCATCGACCTCAGGCTCAATCTGCGCGAAAGACAGATTCTGAAGCTCGGTTTTAACCCGGTCCATACCGATACGCTCAGCAAGTGGCGCATAAATATCGAGGGTTTCACGGGCGATACGCTGCCTGCGATCAACGCGCTCCACAAAATGCAGCGTACGCATATTATGCAGGCGATCGGCCAGCTTCACCAGAAGGACACGAATATCCTTCGACATAGCCAGCACAAGTTTACGAAAATTTTCAGCCTGCTTGGTACGGTCCGACTGCAGCTCAAGCCGTGTCAGCTTGGTTACACCGTCAACCAGCTCAGAAACTGTATCACCAAACTCTGCCCGAAGCTGTTCCTGCGTGACACCGGTATCTTCAACCGTATCATGCAGCAAAGCTGTTATTACTGAGGACACATCAAGCCGGAAACCGGCGAGAATCATCGCAACAGCGAGAGGATGGGTTATATAAGGGTCACCATTATCACGAAGCTGACCCTCATGCGCTTTCTGCGCAACATCAAAGGCCCGCCTGATGGACTCAAGGTCGGCATCAGGGGCATAACCCCGAACAACAGAAAGCAGTTTATCGCAGGTGACAGGCTTTGCGTCTTTTACCGACACATTCGTGCCGTGAGCGGCTGGCGGAGCTTCAGCTATAACTCCACCGCCCCCGACATTCTGATTGCCACTGCCGGCCTGCGTCACTCAGCTCTCTTACCGGCGCCCGCGCCCGCTCAGAGCTGCCTCAACAGCACTGGCGTCGTCATGCGCCTCTTCCTCAGGAGAAATCTCCTGAAGGCCGAAAATATTCTGCTCAGTGGGAACAAGATCCTGCACTTCTTCATCAACAGGCTCAGGCTCAGGCTCACGCGTCTGAGAACGGATCAGGTCGTTACGCAGCTGTGGCAGCGGCACAGCATCCTGAGCGATTTCACGCAAAGCAACTACCGGGTTCTTATCATTGTCACGATCAACAATAAGCTCTTCACCGCGGGAGATATTGCGGGCACGCTGTGCTGCGTACAACACCAGCTCAAAACGATTTGGAACTTTTTCTACGCAGTCTTCAACAGTCACGCGGGCCATTGTGAAGAGCCTCCTGACACTAGCACTTTAAAAAACAGAGGAACCTTCTTAGCGCATTATGCAAGCCTAAGAAAAGACCCCTTTCAGACAATTCTTCTGATTTCCTGCTCAGAAACCTGCTGAACCAGCTTTTTTATCCCGACACCACTCACGGGGTGCACCCAGTCAGGCGCAACATCACAAAGGGGCATCATAACAAAAGCACGCTCATGCGCTCTGGGATGCGGTAAAATAAGCACCGGATCATCCTGACACAGATCACCATAAGCAATGATATCGAGATCGAGCGTGCGCGCCGCATTAGCAACGGAACGCTGACGACCAAAATCCTGCTCCACTCCCTGCAAAACATGCAGCAGCTCATAAGAACCCAGAGATGTCAGCAGACGGATAACACCATTGACATAAGGAGGCTGCCCTGATGGCGGAACAGGCGCACTTTCATACCATGATGAAACCTGAATATCCTCAACACCGGCAACCTGTTTCAGAACCCCTGCCGCCTCCTGGCACGCAGATAACGGACTCCCCTGAGCTGAAGGCAGATTAGCACCCACCGCAACCAAAGCTGTTACAAGCTTTTTTTCAGGTTTTATTTTCAACTATATTCCCCTGCAGCAGGTTGTCAGATAATCTCCGCTTCCCTTATATTAATAAAACAACTGACACGGGAATTTTTAACTAATTTTAACAATTTTACATTTCGTTAATAATTATGAGGATATACTCTCTTATGAACCTGAAGAAAGACGAAAAGACGTGTCTGTTTATTGACGGATCAAGTCTTTATTCAACCTCCAGAAGTCTTGGTTTCGATATTGATTACAAAAAACTTCTCGATTTTTTTGCTACAAAAACACACGTTGTTCGTGCCTATTATTATGCAGCTATTCTCGACACAGAAGATTATTCTCCCCTGAAGCCTCTCACCGACTGGCTCTCATACAACGGATACTTTCTGGTCACCAAAGCTGCGCGCGAATTCACTGACAGCACGGGCAAGCGCCGCGTTAAGGGAAACATGGAAATAGAAATCGCTGTCGATATGATGGAGATGGCTCCACATATTGATCATGCGATTCTCTTTACCGGAGATTCAGACTTCCGCAGAGTTGTTGAGGCCGTTCAGCGCCAGGGCACACGGGTTTCCGTTGTTTCCTCAATGCGCTCAACCCCTCCCCTTATCGGTGACGACCTGCGCCGACAGGCTGACCAGTTCCTTGAGCTGGCAACTTTAGGCGCAAGCTTTACACGCCGCAGAGCACCCGAAGCCCAGGCACCACAAATGCCATCACCAACTGCAGCCGCTCCACGCTCTAACGCTCCGATACGCCATCCCGCAGATCAGATGAGCGAACCTGATGAAAGCGATCTTCTCGCCTGAGATCATTGCTGTTTTCAGATTTTATACATAGCGTAGGAATGTTTATTGCTGTAATAAACATTCCTGTCAGCATTTAAACTTTTCTGACCAAAAATAAAAACAAACCCTCTTGTGAACACACTCGCTCTATTTGTCTGTTTATAAGAAAAACATAAATGCGGACGCTGCCTTTAAACAATGCAGCCGCTCTAAACAGCCGGAGTCTACAGTATGCCTAAATGTTCTGAGACCAGATCAAACCTGATCTCTCTGCTTCGTGGCGTTGAACACTTCAACTCTGAAGTTTTTCCTGCAAAAGAATCTCTGTTCTCCGACCTGGCCAGCGGCCAGTCACCCGGCACCCTTTTTATCACCTGCGCAGATAGTCGTATTCATCCCAACCTGATTACTCAGACAGAACCAGGCGATCTGTTCATTCTGCGTAATATTGGCAATATCGTTCCTGCTTATGGCGAAATGCTCGGAGGCGTCTCCTCTGCCATTGAGTATGCCGTCCTGGGCCTTGGCGTAAACTCCATCATTATCTGCGGCCACTCTGACTGCGGCGCCATGAAAGCACTGCTGCCAGCAAACCAGGCCAGCCTGGAAAAAATGCCAACCGTTAAATCATGGTTGCGCAATGCTGAAGCAGCTGCAGCTGCGGCTCTGAACGATTTTACAGCTGAAGATGCCGGTCCTGCAATCGTAAGGTCACTGGCAGAGCATAATGTCCTGCTTCAGCTGGCACATCTGCGCACACACCCAGCGGTCGCAGCAAAACTTGCACGTAACACCCTGACTCTTCAGGGCTGGTTTTATGATATCGGGTCAGGCGAAGTCAGCATCCTTGATGAAAAAACACGCCGGACAACCTCTGTAGCCGAGGCCCTTAAAGAGCTTGAACTCTCAGCCGAGACACAGGCCTGAACGCCCTCTGCGCTGAAGCAGACGAGAATAATGCCCGCCACTCCTCACCTGTGGCGGGCATTTTTTATGCCCGCACGTGGCCGCCTCTGTCATGCAATGGCCCTTTGCTTAATCAGCCCGCTACTCATAACGCGACCATGTTTAGCCGAAACGCAGCTTAAAATAGCGACATGGAACATGGACTGGCTCATCAATGAGACCTCTCCCCAGGCTCAGACTGCCCCGCCCGACATTCCTCATCGCACGCCAGATGATTTTTATGCTCTGTCAGATTATGCACAGCATCTCAACGCAGATATTATCGCTTTTCAGGAAACCGATAATAAAGATACCGCAACCAGGGTTTTTTCTGAATTACGCTACACTATTCTTATGACGCACGATGATATTCTGCAGCGTACTGGTATAGCTTTAAATAAAAATCTTCACATAACCCGCCACCCTGACCTGACGGAGTTAAGCACAGCAGGCGTAAACACCCGGCACCTGCTGCGAAGCGGGCTGGATATTACAGTACAAAGCGATCATTCTGCCCTGCGCTTACTGGTTATCCACCTGAAAGCAGGGTGCTCATATTACCCGATGACTGAAAAAAAACACAGCTGCCCGACACTCATCAAACAATTCTCCATTTTACAGAAATGGATAGCGCAGCGACAGGCCAGCCATGAAGCCTTTCTTATTCTGGGTGACTTTAACCGCCGCCTGACAAAAGCAGATCCGTTATTTCTCAAACTTTCACAGTCAGGCCCCCTGATGCTGACAACATCAGGTTTTGCAACCCCGTGCGAAGGAGGAAGATATTTTATTGATCATCTGATAGCCGGTGGAGATGCCATATCCTGGATTGCGCCAGGAAGCCTGAAGGTCATGCTTTATAAACCCGACGAACAGGCCCTGACATCTGATCACTGCCCCGTCTCAGTAAAGCTTATAATGCCATAAAAAAACCACCCCTTTCACAAGGAGTGGTTTTCAAATTTTTAACTCACGGTGTCACAGAAAAATCAGCTGACACCAGCAGCCTGACGCTGCCCGCGGCCACCGTAGCGACGCTGTCCGGATGCCCCTGCATCAGAACGATAGTTCGTCGGACGACGGGCACCACCACCATTACGTGACGGACCACCCCGGCCACGACCACCCCCACCAAGGACAGGAGGACGCATGGTAGAAGCCTCTGCTTCTTCAGAGTGCCACGGATGATCACGCACAACCGGCACCGGCTTGCCAATTGTTTTTTCTATATCACGCAGCCAGGCACGCTGCTCTGCATCACAGAATGAAAGAGCCCAGCCTTCACGCCCGGCACGCGCTGTACGGCCGATACGGTGCACATAACTTTCAGGAATATTAGGCAGATCATAATTGAAAACGTGGCTGACTTCATCCACGTCGATACCGCGCGCTGCAATATCCGTTGCAACCAGCACCTGCACTGCACCACTACGGAAACCCTTCATAGCCCGCTCACGCGCACCCTGAGATTTGTTACCGTGTATTGCTTCTGAGCTGATGCCATATTTATTAAGAAACTCAGAAACTTTATTGGCTTCGTGCTTCATCAGCGTAAAGACAACCGCACGCACCACCTTAGGTGACTTGACCAGCTCAAGCAAAGCCTCGCGCTTATCATCACCATTGATAAACATAACAGCCTGCTGAATACGATCAACCGTACTTGAAGGAGGCGTAACCTCTGCTTTAGCAGGGTTATTCAGCAATGAACCTGCAAGATCAGAAATGCTGCGCGGCATTGTTGCAGAGAACAGAAGCGTCTGCCTCTTTTCTGGCAGATACGTCATGATACGACGGATATCACGGACAAAGCCCATATCGAGCATACGGTCAGCTTCGTCGAGCACCAGAACTTCCAGCGCAGACAGGTCAATATGACCCTGGCCGATCAGATCAAGCAGACGACCAGGAGCTGCGACCAGCACATCAACCCCACGGCGCATGACCTCAACCTGACGCCCCTGACCAACACCGCCAAACACAACAGCCTGAGAGCATTTCATATAACGTGAATAGGCTTTAAAGCTGTCACTGATCTGAGAAACCAGCTCACGCGTTGGCGCCAGAACCAGAACCCGGGCCTGCCTGGACTGAGACTGCTTTGGGTTTTTGTGAAGATATTCAAGGATAGGCAGCGAAAAGGCTGCTGTTTTACCCGTACCAGTCTGAGCGAGCCCGAGAAGATCGCGCCCCTGCAAAAGATAAGGGATAGACTGCGCCTGAATAGGGGTAGGTTTATCGTAACCCTCGTCAGCCAGAGCCTTCAGTATAGGCGTTGCAAGTTGCAGATCAGAAAAAGTAGTCATCAGAGTCAAATCCCTCTGTGCTGTCTGAATAACAATGTTAGTCAGCTTTTCAGCAGCACCACTTTCTTCAGATGATACGTCCAGTAACGATCAACTCTCTGACCAGCACGCATCAACGAAGGCTTTTAATAAAAAATTAGCGCAACAGTTAATGATTTAATTAAAATGATTAACTGCGCCTCCTTCCCCATGATATAAGGGGATTTTCTGGCTCCTGCAAGCAGACAGTACCATTATGGTCCTAACTGGAAGTGCCATCAGACCTTCCAGATTACAGTTTCATATAAGTTACAGCTTATCGTATAATTCTTGTTTTCTTATTGATATAAAATACTTTTCTAATTTCTTTTCCCGTAACATTACTTAACAGAAATACAATACTACCCACTTAAATTTAATAAAATTTAATATAATATAAGAGATTTTCGTAAATATTACTGACAAACAATAAAAACTATAAAAATAAAATAAATTAATAAAATTATAAGTAATTATTGTCCATCATACTGAACAATAAATATTCTTTTATTGTGATAAAAAAATATTGTTTTTAACAAAAAATAAAAAATCTCCATAAAAAGTTTTCATAGAGATTTTTAATGATTTTTTAACTTCAGAATACTTTTCTGTATAAACCTGTACTTCAATGACAATTTTTTACAAACTCTCGAATTCGTGAGCAGGCATCCTCCAGAATCACCTCACTCGTCGCACAGGAAAGTCGCAGATAAGGAGCCAGACCAAAAGCAGAACCAGGCACTGTTGCAACATGAGCCTCTTCAAGTAAGGCAATCGCAAAGTCACGGTCCGTCTCAAGCAGCCTTCCAGCTGCAGTTTTACGCCCCAGACAACCAGCTATACCCGGATAGGCATAAAAAGCCCCTTCAGGCATTGCACAGGTCACACCTGGTATTTGTCTTAATGCCTCAACAACCATCGTGCGGCGCCGGCTATATGTTTTTGCCATATGCTGCACAAGATCAGCCGGACCATCAAGAGCCGCTGCGGCAGCTGCCTGCGCTATAGCGCAGACACCTGAGGTTGCATTCCCCTGCACGGCAGACATCGCTGCAATTAGTGCCTGCGGGCCGCCAGCAAACCCGACACGCCAGCCGGTCATAGCATAAGCTTTTGAAACCCCGTTAAGAGTAACAACCCGCTCTTTCAGATCAGGGGCCACTGCCGCGATAGAGTATGACTGCATACCGTCAAAAACGAGATGCTCATAAATCTCATCAGATAAAATCCAGACATCAGGATAGCGCCGCAGCACTTCGGCTATTTCTTCCATATCCTGACGGGAACAGACTGCCCCGGTCGGATTATTAGGAAAATTCAGCACAACCCAGCGCGTGCGCGAGGTCATTACACGTGAAAGCTCGGCAGCTTTGAGGCGAAAACCATCCTCTTCATGACACCGGGCATAAACCGGCACTGCCCCGAACATGCTGGCAATAAGAGGGTAACTGACCCAGTAAGGAACGGGCACAACGACCTCATCCCCCTCATTAAGGGTCGCCATAAAAGCATTAAAAATAACCTGCTTGCCACCATTTGAGACCATAATCTCAGAAGGCTGATAAATCAGATTATTTTCACGGCCGAACTTACGGGCGACAGCCGCCTTCAAAGCTGGTGTACCATCAACCGGCGGATATTTCGTCTGGCCGTTAAGAGCGGCCTGATGCGCAGCCTCAACCACTGCCGGAGGCGTTGCAAAATCAGGCTCGCCCAGAGCAAGAGAAATAATCTCCTGCCCTTCTGCCCGTAAAGCACGGGCACGGCGTGCCATTTCTATCGTCGCAGGCGGCGGCAGTGTCTGCAGCCTGCGTGAAAAATGTCCTGCCATCGTTTAACGCAGACCGTTACAGAAATTTTCAATGCGCTCACAGGCTTTACGCAGGCTTTCTGTATCCGTTGCATAAGAAAGGCGCATATAGCCAGGATACATAAAGGCCGAGCCATGCACAGCCGCTACACCTTCTTCTTCAAGCAGAGCTGTCACAAAATCTTCGTCAGTCTTCAGCACAACACCGCTGCGTGATGTTTTGCCAAGGCATTTCTCAACAGATGGGAACACGTAAAACGCACCGGAAGGCATATCACATTCCAGGCCATTACACTGATTAATCCTGGAGACGACAAAATTACGGCGCTCTTCATAAATTTTGACCATATCCGCAATAAAATCCTGCGGACCCTGCAGAGCTTCAACAGCTGCTGCCTGGGCGATAGAACAGGTGTTGCCTGTTGACTGCCCCTGCAGTTTGTTCATCGCTTTTGTCAGCTCGACAGGTGCACCAGAAAAACCAATCCGCCAGCCGGTCATGGCATAGGCTTTTGAAACCCCGTTCATTGTCACGGTGCGTGAACGCAGGCGGGGTTCGACCTCAACAAAAGTTGCAGGTTTAAACCCGTCATAAACCAGCTTTGCATAAATATCGTCGGTGAAAACCCATACGTGCGGATGCTCTAACAGCACATCACACAGCGGACGCAGCTCTTCAGCCGAGTAGCTGGCGCCTGTCGGATTGCACGGAGAGTTAAGGAACAGCCATTTTGTACGAGGTGTAATAGCAGCCCTGAGTTCATCAGCTGTCAGCTTAAACCCGTTCTCGCGCTTACAGTGCACAATAACAGGCACGCCCTCAGCCAGAGTGACGATATCGGGATAAGAAACCCAGCATGGAGCAGGAATAACCGTCTCATCACCCGGATTGAGAGAGGCCATCATCGCATTATAAATAATCTGCTTACCGCCGGTTGAAACCAGAATCTCATCCGCCGTGTAATCCAGTCCGCTATCCAGGCGAAAGCGTTCAGCAACGGCCTTACGCAGCTCCGGCGTGCCAGCAACATCGGTATATTGAGTCTGCCCGTTTTCAATGGCTCTGGCAGCAGCCTTACCAATATTATCAGGAGTTCTGAAGTCAGGCTCTCCTGCAGAGAGGCTGATAATATCACGGCCGGATGCTTTAAGAGCACGGGCCTTAGCGGAAATAACTACCGTCTGGCTTGGGCTAATTCTGTTCAGACGATCAGCGACAATACTCATGGTTTCCACAGTTCCTGACACAGTTGATATGGCTGGCATCTTCCGACCAGTCCACACGAAATTTGTCTGTTGTCTTTCTCAGACTCCGCCGGGCAAAAAAACTTCGGCGGCGGGATCATACAGAAGAAAAATATCCTGCCATCTCTTTTTCTTATAGTTGAGCGAAAACTCCTGTCATTTTTATGATATCACCAGCTCAGAAGCCTGCTGCACGCATAACTTCCTCTTTGCACATACCAGCCTCGCGCATAGCGCGTACCGACCGGGCGTTATCACGTTTTGACAGCCGCCTGCCATCTGCACCGCAGAGCAAAGGGTGAAATGTGTAATGCGGGCGGGGCCAGCCCATCAGATTCTGCAAAAGGCAGTGCAGGTCTGTAGCAGGGCGCAGATCCTCCCCGCGTGTGACAAGGGTAATACCCTGCTTTGCATCATCATGCGTCACACACAGATGATAAGATGCGGGAATATCCCTCCGGGCCAGCACGACATCACCAAACAAAGCAGGCTGGCACTGCACCCGCCGTCCCTCTGGTGTGTTGTAATAAAGGCTTTCGGCACCCCCGGCACATTCGAGTGCACGCTGCATATTCAGACGCAGCACATGGGGCCTGCCCCGGGCAAGCAGCTCTTCACGCCGCGCTGCGGGCAGGCTGCGACAACGCCCCGGATAAAGAAGGCTGCCATCAGGTGCAGCATGCGGCGCTGAGAAAATAGCGGCACTCTCGCGCGCAATGTCAGAACGGGTGCAAAAACAGGGGTAAAGAACTCCCATCTGCTCAAGAATATCCAGGGTCTGCCTGTACTCGGCCAGGCAGGCAGACTGATAAAGAACCGGGGCATCAGAAAACAGACCAAGCCATGCGAGGTCCTCAAGCAGCTGCCTGGCATATTCAGGCCTGCAACGCTGAGGGTCGATATCCTCCATTCTGATAAGCCAGCGCCCGCCAGGGCGGGCATAAGACAGCCCCGACATGGCCGATGCCACATGCCCCAGATGCAGCAACCCTGTCGGACTCGGAGCAAAGCGCGTAACCCACATTGTTTCTGCTCCCGCTCAGGTTACAAAACCCTTGTAAAAATTACCGTTTCATGACGAACCCGCGCTTTATCTTGCTGCCCTTCATACAATCTGCAATAGTCAGCGGGCTTATTCATCTCGACGACGTGCTTCCCGCAGACGTAATGGTCAGAGTATAACGCCCGCTGCGAAGCCGCTCCCTCGTAAGAGTAAAGGAGGATCGGTGTGGCTGACGGCAGCTTGCTGAATTTCCCGGCTTTAGTGCTAAATGCGGACTTTCGACCACTTTCTTACTTCCCCCTCTCTCTCTGGTCCTGGCAGGATACGGTTAAGGCGGTCTTTCTCGACCGGGTCTCCGTACTCAATGAGTATGACCAGGAAGTACGCTCCCCTCAGGTCTCCCTGCGTCTGCCAAGTGTGATTGCACTGAAAGACTACATCCCCGCAGCGCGCAGGCCGGCATTCACCCGCTTTAATGTTTTTCTGCGTGATAATTTTTCATGCCAGTACTGCGACGACCAGTTTCCCGCACACGACCTGACCTTTGACCACGTGATTCCACGCTGCAAGGGAGGGCGCACCACATGGGAAAATGTTGTGACAGCCTGCGGTGTCTGCAATCTGAAAAAAGGGCCGCACCTGCCAGAAAAAATCAACATGCATCCCCGTCGCCGGCCAGACCAGCCCACATCATGGCAGTTGCAGGAAAACGGGCGTGCCTTCCCGCCAAACCATCTTCATGAAAGCTGGCGTGACTACCTTTACTGGGATACAGAGCTGGAAAACTGAAACACGGCTATTTTGTATAATTATAGCCGTGGTCGTCGGCCATTTTTTGCAGATCAGGCGCATCCCTGAGGTTAAGAGGCAAAGGGTGCGCTCCCTTTTCACTGAGCACAAAATTATGATTGCTCATACGCTGGCAGGTGTTAGCCGCCAGAGGGAAACTCAGAAACATTGGCCCCGCCATCTGCTTACGCAGGCAGGAGACGTCAGTATCCAGAAACGGCCTGCGCCCGACTTCGGACGAACAGCCCGCAAGCACGAAAGCCGATAACGCCAGTCCCCAGATTTTTACCGGATACATCATTTTCACTCACCATACCCGCCTGCCAGGCAGCGCAGGAACATTAACCGGAGAAGCGTGTCGTCACGCCCCGGGCTGAGAGAATAACAGAAAAATTCACTCCCGGCCCGCCCGGATAACACATGGCTGAAAAGACAAAATTCAGGAGGTCACGCGCCTCTCAGCTCACTTCGTAGCCTGCACCACGAATAGCATTCTGCAAAGAAGACGTACCAGCGCGCTGCGGGTCATACTCAATAGTTACTTCACCATTTTCCTGCTTCACATCAACGCTCTGTACACCATCAATAGCTGTCAGTGCACGGCGGATAGACGACACGCATCCGTCACAGGTAATACCATCAACAATAAAACTGACTGTCGTCATAAAACTCTCTCCCTTAAGACGTAACATCATAGTACTATGAAAACATGCCTGTTTTTACAACATAAACAAAAGCAACCATGCAAGACTCCTTTTATCTGCCAGCTTCACAGCACGACATGACACCCTTGCCTGACCTGCTATGGCGCGACACAGGCCTGCACCGGCTTATGCTTTCAGCTCTCCTGTCCCGACTGAAAAATCAGCTGCTGCTTGAAAACAGTGCAACACAGACACTTGACGCCTGGTGCCGGCAACAAAAGCTGGCTTCTGCCCCGGCTATCAGGGCAGTGCGCGTAAACTCTGACACGCCTGCGCCCCCCTGCCCGCCAGAGCTGGCAGAACATCTGCAGCTCACATCCCAAAATGCATCTGAAACACTGCGCTATCGTCATGTGCGCCTGATATGCGGCGCTCTTACACTCTCTCATGCAGAAAACTGGTACAGACCAGACAGGCTGACAAAGGAGATGAATACAGCCTTAGAAACAACCGAAACTCCATTTGGCCTTGTCACAACGCCTCTTGGTTTTTCGCGCCGGACACTGGCAGAGCAGGATTTATGGGACCCTCTGCCCGACATAACGGCTGGCATGACTATTCCTGACGGAAACAACTGCCAGTTACATCTGCCCCGTTTTTTGTTTCGTCATCAGGCTATCCTGAAACGACATGACGCAGCCCCCTTTAGTGCAGTGATTGAAACCTACACCTCGGACCTGCTTCGCTTTACACCGCCGCACATAGCCTGAACAAAAAAAGGAGGCTGCAGCCCCCTTTTGTACAAACAACCTCTCTCAGGCATCTTCTCCCATTCGGGTCTGATCAACAAATTCCTCCGTTTTCTCATCCAGCGAACGGGACTTTCTGCCCCCTGGTCCGTGCACGTAAAGATCTTTACGATCAACTTTATCAACCACCTCTGGCTGAACAGGCATCAGGTAGCGCGGCTTACGCATATGATCAGCAAGCTGAAGCTTCGGATTAAAGACGGAATTGAACTTCCACAGCATTTTAACAAAATTGGTCTGCCCTTTCATCAGCAGACGGCCGGCAATACCTGCTGTGTCTTTGAGCGCCTGCCAGCCCATATGCTTGGTGTTAAGCACCTGCTGTGTTTTGACCAGCTCCTCATAAAACTCGGGCAAAGGCAGTTTAGTTGGCAATACAGCATGCTGAATATCAAACAGGCGATAGTCGCGGGTAATAAGGCGCCGGGATTCTTTGTGCCAGATTTCTGTTCCCGGATAAGGCGTTGTGACAGAAATATTCACAATTTCAGGAATTTCGAGACACCACTGACGCACAGCCTCAAAACGACTTCTGCCCCATGACGGGTCAGCAATAATATTAATAGCCACGATCAGCCCCAGAGAACGGGCATAGTCCAGAGCCTCGAAATTTTTGTCCAGTGAGACACGCTTACGAAACTGTTTCAGGCCTTCTTCATCAACGGCTTCCATACCAATAAAGATGTAGGAAAGACCGATCTCGCTCCAGACCTTAAAAACTTCTTTATTACGCAGCAGAACATCAGCCCGCGTTTCAAGATAATATTCTTTTTTAATCCCGCGCTTCTTAATTTCATTAGCAATGGCCATGCCATGCTCTTCATGCACAAACGCAACGTCATCGACAATAAAGATACCCGGCTCTTTAATATCCTCAAGCTCGTCAGCAATCGTCTGCGGGCTGGCTGTGCGGTACGAACGCCCGTAAAATGTCCAGGCAGAACAAAAAGTACAATCCCACGGGCAGCCACGGGCAAATTCAATAGAGGCAGCAGGATCGAGCGTGCCGATAAAATATTTATTACGGTGCCTTAACAGGTCCCGGGCAGGGCGGATATCATCAAGGGATTCCACAAAAACCGGTGGTGGCCCTTCACCATCAGGCGTAATCACACCCGGAACAGTCAGCAGGTCCTGTCCTTTTTCTATCGCGCTGAGCAGCAGGCCGACAGTTGCATCGCCCTCACCTTTGAGAATGCAGTTTACCGTGCCTTCTGAGAGGGAGAGGATATCCTGAGCGATGAAAGAGACCGAATGTCCGCCTATAAACTGAAACACTCCGGGAAAGCGCAGTCGGGTCGCACGGCACAGATCTATGATCTCGGGCACATTCGCCAGGTAATTACCCGAAAAACAAATAACATCAGGTTTAAAATGACTGACCAGCTTCCAGTAATCGTCATGCGTTTCAACCTGAAGATCAATCAGCTGCACATCATGTCCGGCATTACGTGCAGCGGCAGCGACCAGTTCCAGACCCAGAGGCTCAAGCCTGAGAAACACTTTTGTATACATCAGTGCACTCGGGTGTACTGCCAGAACTTTCATACCATTTTTTCCCGTCATCAAAGATCATGCTGACCGCAGAGCTACTGGCGATCATTCAGTGAAATAATTACTATACACGGCATGACGAATACCGCCCGGTAATTTGCCGGTATTTATTATAATACCAGCATTACAGCACAAAAGACTATCTTTTCAGAGCAAAACATTTTGCTCCGGCAATGCTGTGGAACCGGGGTTAAGATATCGGGATAAATGATAAAAACAATCCACCACAGATCAGAACAGACCTGCGCAGTCGTTCATGCTCACCCTATATATTTTTTGTTATACGCGGAGGAGAATCTGACTTTTGCAATGCAAACCCATATAAAAACAGGTTAATCTGCCAGATATAAAAATAATCGCACCCGGTTAAAAACCATGGACACGTAACTGATCAGTAATCACATTATAGTGTTATAAAAATTTTATCATGTTACAGGCCAGAGTATTTTCTGCCCCGGCCTGTAACAGTCAGCAGAAATCAGGGAAGGATTTCTGTTTCAGCAAAGAAGAAACGAATTTCGTTTGCTGCGTTTTCTGCGCTGTCAGAACCATGTACTGAGTTTGCTTCAATGCTTTCAGCAAAACGTGCACGAATGGTGTGTGCTTCAGCTTTTTTCGGGTCTGTTGCGCCCATAACGTCGCGGTTTTTTGCAACTGCGTTCTCGCCTTCGAGCACCTGCAGAACAACCGGACCAGAGATCATGAAGTCAACGAGGTCTTTGTAGAAAGGACGCTCTTTGTGAACAGCGTAGAAAGCACCAGCCTGAGCAGGTGTCAGCTGTACGCGTTTCTGAGCAACGATTTTCAGACCTGCTTCTTCAAAAACAGCGTTGATGTTGCCAGTCAGGTTACGACGTGTTGCATCTGGTTTAATAATGGACAGAGTGCGTTCTGTTGCCATGATATAATGACTCCCTGTTATATACAGCCCCGTATAATACGAGGCCTGTCAGCGTGTTCCTCTAGAACATATTCCGGCAGGCTGGTAGGTCTTTCGCTTCATTGTTCTTATTTGCATCCTTAACGAGAGTATCCCGGTGAGCCTTCTTATCATTTCCGACCTGACCCTTCGCATTGCAGGGCGTACCCTGCTTGACCAGGCCGATCTCTCTGTCGAACCAGGACGCAAAGTAGGGCTCATAGGCCGCAACGGGGCCGGTAAATCAACACTTCTGGCCGCGATTGCCGGTGACATTGCGCCTGACGGGGGGGATATCCGCCTCTCCTCACGGGCACGTATGGCCCGCGTTTTGCAGGAAGCACCGGCCACCGGCGCCTCGCTGATTGATACAGTGCTGGAGGGGGATGTCGAACGGTCCTCTCTGCTCGCAGAGGCAGAAACAGCGACTGACCCTGCCCGAATCGCAGCTATTCATGAACGCCTTCTTACTATCGGCGCTGACAGTGCTCCCTCACGCGCAGCCTCAGTCCTGGCAGGCCTGGGCTTTAATGCCGAGGCGCAGCTGCGCCCCATTACCGATTTTTCGGGCGGCTGGCGTATGCGCGTCTCCCTTGCAACAGCACTCTTTCTCGAACCCGATCTGCTGATTCTCGATGAGCCAACCAACCATCTTGATCTTGAAGCGACCCTCTGGCTTGAAAGCTGGTTAGCCCGCTTCTCCGGGGCTGCAATTATTGTAAGCCATGATCAGGGACTGCTTGATTCCTGCGTTGACGCCATAGCCCACCTCGACAAGGGCAAATTATCCCTCACGCCAGGCGGCTACCAGAATTTTGTACGAATCCGCACCGAGCAGGCTCTGCAACAGGCCCGGCAGGCTGAAAAAATTGCGGCACAACGCGCACATATGCAGTCATTTGTTGATCGCTTTCGGGCAAAAGCAACAAAGGCCCGTCAGGCACAGGCGCGCCTTAAAGCTCTTGAAAAGCTGCCTGTTATAGAAAGCGTTGTGGAGGACGCCCCCGCTCAGTTCAACTTTCCCGAACCTGAGCAACTCCCCCCGCCTATGCTGCTCATGCAGCGTGTGTGTGCCGGTTATAACGGCAAAGCCATTCTGAAAGACCTTTCACTCAGACTGGACATGGATGACCGTATCGCGCTGCTGGGTTCTAACGGCAATGGTAAGTCAACCTTCGCCAAACTGATTGCAGGCCGCCTCGAACCTCTTTCAGGTACGCTTGAACGCAACCCACGTATGAAGATTGGCTATTTTGCGCAGCACCAGACCGAAGAACTGATTGCTGAGCAGACACCGGTCGACCATATGAGCCGTGCTATGCCAAAAGCACCTCTGCCTGCTGTCAGGGCACAGCTGGCCCGCTTTGGCCTTGATGCGGCACGCGCTGAAACACCGGTGAAAGACCTGTCAGGCGGTGAAAAAGCCCGCCTGCTCCTGGCACTGGCCACGCGCGATGCCCCGCAGCTCCTCATCCTTGACGAACCAACAAACCACCTTGACCTTGATGCCCGCGATGCACTGGTACGCGCTCTTTCAGCCTTTGAAGGCGCTGTCTTACTTATCAGCCATGACCCGCACCTGACTGAACTGATTGCTGACCGGCTCTGGCTCGTTGCCGATGGTAATGTCACGCAGTTCGATGGCGACATGGCAGAATACCGCTCATGGCTTGCTGAACAGAGCCGTGCAGGTAAAGAGCAGGATAATGCATCGAAACAGCCCAGCCGCAAGGATGACCGCCGCGAACGGGCCGAGCTGCGCCAGGCACAGGCGCCTATACGCAAAACAATTAAAGATATCGAAGCAAAACTCGCAAAACTCGCAAAAGAACACGCAACGATCGAAAGTAAACTGGCCAGCCCCGAGCTCTATACTGACGGACAGGCCGCAGAAGTAACCCGCCTTAACACGCGCCTGGCCGCGATTACAAAAGAGCAGGAAACCCTGGAGGAAAAGTGGCTGGAAGCTGAATCTGCTCTTGAAAATTTTCAGTTTTCATAAAAACAATTATTTCAAAATGCGAATAAATATGTTTATTTTTCATTCACAGTATCAAAACCATTTCTTTAACTGGATCGGGCAATGCGCTTCAAGAAAAAAATAAAATCTCCATCCCGTTGAAATTAATATTTAATTTTATGAAAAATACGTTACATTAAAAGTTTACTCATGTTTCGCAGATTACAAAAACCATCAAATGGGGTCATAAGTCACGTTATGAGCTACTGTATCTTTCTCATGACAAGCAAAGAGCTTCGCCTGATATGACCTCTCCGTCTGCCCCCACAGAAAAAAAATCAGCTGTTGCAGAGCAAAGCGCCGAGGCTGAGTGGCTGGGCAGTATCACGAGTATTCTGCGTTTTGTCGTTATACTGGTTATAATCGCGGCAGCTGTCTGGCTGCTGAGCGATGTACTGACTATTACCTTTTCTGCGACATTATTTGCCGTCGTTCTTTCAGGACTGTCGCGCATCCTGGTTAAAAAGCTGCATCTCTCTTATGGATGGGCGCTGTGCGCAGTTGTTATTCTGCTGATTGCTGCTGTTGCCCTCCTGGTATGGGGCAGCGGCCCTGCGATCGTTGAAAATGCCCTGCGCCTGAAACAGGCCCTGCAACAGCAGGAAGTACTGTTGCGCAGTAACCTTGAAAATAACCAGGCCGGACAGTCTTTACTCAACTACCTGCCCTCCTCTCTCAGCGGGCAGCAGGGCAGAAGCAGCCTCGATTTTCTTGGCTCGCGCATTGCCGGGTCGATGACAGGTATTGTCGGCTCAGCTTTTGGTGCTGTTGGCACGGCTGTTGTCGCCCTGATTGCCGGTTTATATTTTGCCATATCCCCCTCATTATACGCTAATGGCGTTCTGAGGCTTGTGCCCGTAACACAGCGCCCCCGTGCACGCACTCTGATGCTGCGCACCGGTCACACTCTCTGGGCATGGGTCGCCGGACAATCGCTTGATATGCTGGTTGTCGGCGTTCTCTCCGGTGTTGGACTGTGGTTTATTGGTGTTCCGCTTGCCCTGGCACTTGGCGTTCTGGCCGCACTTTGTAATTTTATCCCCTATATCGGGGCTATTATGGGGGCTGTTCCGGCTATTTTGCTTGCACTTTCACTTGGGGTGCGCGAAGCAATTATGGTTGCAGCCCTTTATAGTGTGATACAGTTTTTTGAAGGCAACGTTATGGCTCCTCTTATCCAGCGTCACGCTGTTAAAATGCCACCTGCCATCACAATTCTTTCGCAGACGCTGTTCGGTGCCATTCTTGGATTTCCCGGGCTTATTCTGGCCTCTCCTCTCACTGCGGCGTTGCTATCAGTTTTTGACGGCCTTGCCCCGCCTTTGAAGGATGATGAACACATATGACATAGTCTTCAATACCTGCCTTCAGCAGGTATTACCTCCTCACCCTTAGTTTACACCGCTCTGCAATTATTGGTTTTTTCAGAATGCGCATTCTCCTTGTAGAAGACGACCCAACCGTTAAAAGCTTTATCGTCAGAGGCCTTAAAGAAGCTGGCCACTCTGTCGAATATGCTGACAATGGTAAAGATGGCCTGGCACTTGCCACCAATGTTCAGTTTGACATCATTATTCTTGACCGCATGCTGCCAAGTGATGTCGATGGTCTGCACATCGTTGAAGCCCTGCGTAAGAAGAACGATGCCACACCTGTGCTGCTTCTTTCCGCTTTGTCTGATGTCGATGAAAAAGTCGCAGGCCTCCAGGCCGGTGCGGATGATTATGTCACCAAACCATTTTCTTTCAGCGAGTTACAGGCACGTATTGACGCCCTTGTCAGACGCAACCGTAACGACCCGCAACTGCCTCTGACGCGCCTGGCTATTGGCGATCTGGAAATTGATCTGTTATCGCGCACAGCCAAACGTGCCGGGCAGAAAATTGATCTTCAGCCACGTGAATTCAGACTGCTTGAATTTCTGATGCGTAACGCCGGGCAGGTTGTTACACGTACCATGCTGCTTGAGAACGTGTGGGACTATCACTTCGACCCTCAGACAAACGTCATCGACGTTCATATTTCTCGCCTGCGCCAGAAAATTGATAAACCTTTTGGCCGCCCGCTTGTACATACGATCCGTAACGCCGGGTATATGCTTCAGGAATGAAGGTTTTTTCATTCCGTCGATTAACAGCGCTGACACGCATCAAGCTACGCTCTGTCAGCCTGCGTTTCGGCCTGGCCTATGCTGTTTTATTTATTGGGTCTGCTATGCTGTTCCTCTCCTTTATCTGGTGGGGAACAGTCGGCCTTATTGAGCGTCAGACTGAACAATCTATTACCTCTGATGCTCATCTGATATTTAATGCACTACAGCTACATAAAGATACCTCTCTCAGTACACTGATTAACGAGCGCCTTGAGCAGGATATTGATGACAATGCGCTTTATCTGCTTGTTAACAAAAATGGCAAACGCATAACCGGAAACCTCATCGAGTGGCCTTCGGTTATTAAAACGACACACTCCTGGTATACAATTCTGGTAAAACGCGTCGACATTGATAATGTCGCCAAGGTCAGAGCCTATGATATGCCCGGAGGAGAGCGCCTGCTGATCGGGCGTGATATGCGCGGCCTGACCGAGCTCTCACATATGCTCACAAAAGTTCTGCTGTGGGTCTGTGTCATGATTGCTCTGCTGGCTTTCAGTGGCGGCCTGCTGACACGCCGCCTGTTAAGGCGCATCATTTCTTCTATCAGCCGCACGACTTCAGCGATTACACAGGGCGATATGACCCGGCGCCTGCCTGTGCACGGGCAGGATAAGGAACTGGATGCTGTATCGGCAACAGTTAACGAAATGCTTGATCGCATTGCCCGTCTGATGGATGGCGTAAAACAGGTCTCTAACAGTATTGCCCATGATCTGCGCACTCCGCTGACCCGCGCGCGCAACCAGCTTGAAGAAGCCGTTATTCATGCAACGAATGAAGACGAGTTACGTGCAGTCATTAACCAGACCATTCGCGGCCTTGATCACCTGACAAATATCTGCTCCGCCCTTCTGCGTATCGCGCAGATTGAAGCCGGTGCCAGACGCTCCGCTTTTACCCAGTTTGATTTTGTAGCCATCCTCCAGGATATCATTGAATTTTACGAACCTGTTGCTGAAGAAGAAAACCTGAAACTGGCGCACTCATTCCCTGAAACACTGATGTTCTTCGGTGATCGGACCATGTTTCAGCAGGCCGTTGTTAATCTGGTTGATAATGCCATTAAATTTTCACCAGCCGGCGGCGTCATAACCCTGAGCCTGAAAGTTATCTCTCCTCAGCCCGATCAAAAAAGTTCTCACCCTCAGATGGAACTTATCGTTGAGGATCAGGGTACAGGAATGACCGAGGCTGACATGGCACGTGCTACAGAACGTTTTTTCAGAGCTGACCAGGCCCGCAATACACCGGGCTCAGGCCTGGGTCTCTCTCTTGTTCAGGCCATTGTTCAGCTGCATGGCGGAACGATTAGTTTGTCTTCGGCAAATCCGGGTCTGAGAGTCGTTATCACCGCCCCTCTGTCCCTTGCCTAAAAAATAAAAATCTTATAGCGTTTTAAGCATATGTTGGAATTTTCTTATAATTTGATTTTTTGTTTCTCAGCACCAGCCCTCAAAAACAGGGAACACAGCCACGCTAACGTCCTTAATTCATAAAGGTAAGGCATGAGACATTCTCTGCCCATCGCTATTATACTCATCGCTGCTAACATCGCGTTATCAACCACGATGGAGCGGGAGCAATGTGCTCCCCCGCCCTCTGACCTGATAGACTCCGGCGACCGTCGTATATTCTGCGCCCCAAAACCAACAGTTAAGCCTGTTGTTGTTACATCTGACAGTAAAGCCTTCTGCGCATCGCTTGTTAAAGCAATTGATGAATATAAGGAGCAGGCTTTATCTCCTATGATTAAACAAATGCGCGATAGTGGTGAGGATTTATGTAAGAAAGGCATGGTAAGGTCTGGCATAGTAAGGCTGAGGCGTGCGTTAATAAGCCTTAAAAAAACAGACGATATACCTTAATATTTATATAAAATATCAGTTTTCCGGGTTTAAACCCTGTAAGATATTCAGGGCTTTCATGTGCCTGTCCGGGCCAATCTTCTCTTGTCGGTAACAGGTCTGGTTTCTGCTGGCATTCAGGCGGAACAATTTATGCCACAAAGCAGAAATATTACTAAATACCTCAGGTCATAGCTCACGCTGCTGACCAGAATAAAACGGAGACATTTTATGAAACGTCACGTGATGTTAGTAGCCCTTGCGGCCACAATGATCGTTCCTGCAACAATAACTCAGGCAGCTGAGACATCAGCAGAAAACCAGAACACCACCAGACTCATTCTCTCTGGCAGTGGCACAGCTCAGGCTCAGCCTGACCAGCTGAAGGCACATTTCCGCATTGAAAGCCGCAACAGTACCGCAGCGGCAGCACAAAAAACTGTTAACACTCTGGTACATGACGCCATCGAGCAGGCTAAAAAAAATAAAGGCATTACCTACACTGTACAAAACTACGATGTTTCAGAGTGGCGTGATGATAAAATAAAAAATAAATCAACCTGGTCTGCCAGCCAGACGCTGACACTTGTCTCAGCAGACTCCGAGGCACTTTTACCCTTAACCGGGCAGCTTCAGAGCAATGGCCTGTTATTAGAAGGTCTGGAATGGTCTCTCTCACCAGAAAAGCAAAATACACTTCTTCTGGAAGCAAAAAAGAATGCCGTGACTGACCTGCAAAAGCAGAGTGACACCCTGGCGCAGGCTCTGAAAATGCATGTTGTGCGCTTTGAAAGAATTTCTCTTTCTGACACGCCCTTCCCTCGTCCGCTGATAATGGCAGCAATGGCAAGAAGTAAGATGGCAGAAGATGCGCCTGCTCCTTCTGCAACAGCAGAAACACAAACAGTGCATGCCACAGCATCAGCTACGGTGCTCTTAGCACCCTGATGTCATAATTTTTTAAAAGAAAATATGAGGTTCTTCCTCTGCCGGTTTGAGCGGCAGAGGAGTTGCATCCTGCTTCAGCGAGGAGCCAGAACCATAACCATCTGACGATTCTCAAGACGTGGAAGCTGCTCAACTTTAGCTTCTTCTTCCATTTCTGTACGAATACGCTCAAGAATTTTAATACCCAGCTCCTGATGCGCCATTTCACGGCCACGGAAACGCAGAGTAATTTTTACTTTATCGCCGTCGCCAAGGAAGCTTTTCACAGAGCGCATCTTAACCTGGTAGTCATTTTCGTCGATATTCGGACGAACCTTAACTTCCTTGATTTCAATAACTTTCTGCTTTTTACGCGCTTCGTTGCGTTTTTTCTGCTGCTCGTATTTAAACTTGCCGTAGTCAAGAATTTTAGCAACAGGCGGCTCAGCGTTTGGGCTGATCTCAAGAAGATCAAGTCCGACACCATAAGCGCGGGCAAGCGCATCACGGGTTGTAAATACACCCGCCATCTCGCCATTTTCGTCAATAAGACGAACCTGGGCTACACGAATTTCCTCATTAACACGTGGTCCCTCACGCGTAGGCGGCGCGGGAATAGGGGGTCTGGCTATGGTCAGCTCCTGTTAAATATTAAAGCATACGGGTGGAAATTTTTAAATGAAACTCCACCCGGCTGGTTAGCAATGTGCGCAATTTTGCGCTTTTTTTCAAGCAGCACAGCCCAGAAAAGCGCGAATCCTGCTCTCATTTTCTCACTCTTCTGTTACTCCTGATGCTCTCTTTAACGTTTTTTCTCCAAGCTTATATAAAATTACCCTTTTATTTGAATTTTTTTAGCCCCCCTCGGTAGTGTTGCCTCAGCCTTATCTTTTTTATCCCCCTCAAACAGCGCTTGTCGTGCTGCCTCAAATATTGCATCAGCCGTATCTTTTGCAGCTTTCTTACGCAGGTCTGGTGGTGTTGCCTCAGCCTTCAGTTGCTGAACAATCTCCTCTAAACCTGCCATTGTCTGATCCTGGCTGCCAAGACGACGCATCGCAACGGTACGCTGCTCAGCCTCACGACGGCCAACAACAAGAATCACCGGCACACGTGCAACACTATGCTCACGAATCTTGGCGTTAATTTTGTCGTTGCGTGTATCTGCCTCGACTGAAAGACCAGCCTCACGCAGCGCAGCCGCTACTTCCTCTGCATACGGGGCAGCATCACTGACAATAGATGCCACAACCACCTGCACAGGTGCCAGCCACAGAGGGAAACGCCCTGCATGCTGCTCGATCAGAATACCAAGGAAACGTTCGAACGAGCCCAGAATCGCACGGTGCAGCATAACCGGGCGATGACGGGCAGAATCCTCACCGATAAACGAAGCATCAAGACGATCTGGCAAAACCAGGTCGACCTGAAGCGTGCCGCACTGCCAGTCACGCCCAATGGCATCGCGCAGAACAAACTCAAGTTTAGGACCATAGAATGCCCCCTCACCCGGGTTATGCTCATATTCAACACCGGCTGTCAGGCAGGCCTCTTTCAAAGCGCTCTCTGCTTTATCCCATGTTTCGTCACTACCAGCCCGCTC
This sequence comes from Acetobacter sp. DmW_043, assembly GCF_002153485.1. Classification (NCBI taxonomy): domain Bacteria; kingdom Pseudomonadati; phylum Pseudomonadota; class Alphaproteobacteria; order Acetobacterales; family Acetobacteraceae; genus Acetobacter; species Acetobacter sp. DmW_043. Next base: position 68,954 of record NZ_JOMN01000003.1, read on the forward strand.
TTCAGGGCGATCAGCAAATTTAACCCGAACATGTTCAAAGCCGAGATCCTGATAAACCTCATAAAGCATTTTTACGAACTTAACGGTTTCATCAGCAATCTGATCTTCCGTGCAGAAAATATGGGCGTCATCCTGCACAAAGCCGCGCACACGCATCAGACCATGCAGCGCACCTGATGGTTCATAACGGTGACATGACCCGAACTCGGCCATACGCAGGGGCAGCTCACGGTAAGAACGCAGGCCATGACGGAAAATCTGCACATGGCAAGGGCAGTTCATGGGTTTGAGTGCGAGAGTTTTGTCTTCGTCCTCAACCGTGGCAACAAACATGTGGTGGCGGTATTTATCCCAGTGGCCTGAAGCCTCCCACAAGCCACGGTCCACCAGCTGCGGGGTTTTAACTTCCTGATAACCATGGCGGGTTTGCGCACGACGCATGTAATCCTGCAGCGCAGTGTATAAACGCCAGCCTTTATGGTGCCAGAAAACCTGACCCACGGCTTCTTCCTGAAAATGAAAGAGGCTCATTTCACGGCCGATACGACGGTGGTCGCGACGCTCGGCTTCCTCCAGCTGGTGAAGGTGCGCATCAAGCTCTTTCTGGTCACGCCAGGCAGTACCATACACACGGGTCAGCATGGGGTTGCGATGATCACCACGCCAGTATGCACCGGCAACCTTCATCAGCTTAAATGCCGTACCGACATCTTTCGTGGTGCGCAGATGTGGCCCACGACACAGATCAAGCCACTCACCCTGACGATAGACAGAGATATCCTCACCTGCCGGCAGGTCACGGATCAGCTCAGCCTTAAAGCGCTCTCCTTTTTCTTCAAAAAAGGCAATGGCCTGATCACGTGGCCAGACTTCGCGCACAAAAGGTTCAGCCTCAGCCACAATCTCTTTCATACGCTGCTCGATGGCGGCAAAGTCTTCAGGCGTAAATGGCTGATTTCTGTAAAAATCATAGTAAAAGCCATTTTCGATAGAAGGGCCGATGGTGACCTGCGTACCAGAAAAAAGAGACTGCACAGCCTCAGCCAGCACATGGGCCGCATCGTGGCGAATCAGCTCAAGGGCTTCGGGGTCTTTACGGGTAACAAAGCGTACACCAGCATCAGCCACAATTTCACGGCTGATGTCACACAGCTTCCCATCGACCTCCATGGCAAGCGCAGCCCGGGCCAGCCCTGCGCCAATTGACTCAGCGACGGTTGTGCCTGTCACCGGCCCGTCAAAACTACGTACGGATCCGTCTGGCAGGGTAATGGCGGGCATAGGAAAACTCCGAAATATCAAAAAGGTTCAAAACTGTTTAATGACGACTCATGAGAGCCTCTGCAACCCTGCCAACACTCAGACGTGCCAGGTCGGGCTCAGAAAGCACCTGCACCTGCCCGTTTCTGCGCCCTAAGGGCATTGTCAGAGCAGGACTGCTGTGGGCTGAGTACAACACTATACACTCACACCCCATCATTGCTGCAAGATGTATCGGCCCTGTATCATTACCCACTGCGAGGCAGGCATGCTCTGCCAGCACAGCAAGTTCTGCCAGTGTCGTCCTGCCGGTATAATCCTCTGCCTGGGAGCACAGCGCACAAATCTCTGCCGCCAGCGCTTTATCTGCCCCGGCTCCGACAACGACAGGTGTAATTCCCGTCCTCACCAGATGCCGGGCCAGCTCACCATAAGACGCGGCAGGCCAGCGTTTTTCGGGCCTGTGGGGCGAAGCACCCGGTACAATCAGCGCATAAGGCGCCTGTCGTGCCGGGTCTTTCATGCCCTGAAGCCAGCTGATATCCGGCAATGGCACATCAGCTATGCCTGCCATACGCAGCTGATCACGCTGGCGCGGCACGGTATGCATATCATTACGCCAGGGGTTAGCATGAAAAAATGTCCCGGCGGGTACATGCCCTGACCAGTGACGTTGCCCTGCCAGATAGAAGTAACGTGCTGTACGCCCCGATGTCTGCAAATCATAAATACGGCCATAACCGCGCAGCTGGCGGCGCAGCTGCATCATACCTTTCAGATTACTCCAGCGTGGACGTTCGTCGGTCAGAACAGCATCAAACCAGGGAGCAGGACTCGCAAAAGCAACAAAAGGCTTTGTCGTAAGAAGCGTAATATGCGCCTGGGGATGTGCTTCACGGATAGCCTGAAACGGCCCGAAACTCTGCACAAAATCACCCAGAGCACCAAGCCGGATAATAAGAATATTGTCTTCTGCGGGAGCAGGCAGCCGATGAGTAACGTATTGCATCAGGGCATATCAGGGTCAGCAGCCTGCACGGCGAGGTCCTGCCGGGCCAGATCCGCATCATGTGTATCGGGAGCAAGCTCAATAACCTGCTGCCAGTCGCTGCGGGCCCCTGAGAAATCACCGGTCTGGCCGCGGATAATACCGCGTTCAAGCAACACAGCCGAATCCTGCGGTGCTATTTCAGCAGCACGGGCGATATGCAGTTGGGCCTGGGGCAACAGTCCATCCCTGCGTTCAGCAGAAGCCAGAAGCATATAGATCTCAGCACTTACCTGAGGCGTACGGGCAACCAGCGCACCCAGATCACGCGCCACAACGTCAAAATGCCCCATCATCAGCTGGGCTCTGGCTCTGAGCAGCATAAGGGTCATGTCTGCGCCCTGCAGGGAAAGGCCATAATCAGCGATCGTCACCGCCTCTGACGGCTGAGAAGCCGCAAGCCAGGCCTGTGCCGCCTCTGAGGCAATAACCGCTCTCTGCCCGTCAGAACTGTCCGGGCCGGAGAATGGTCCATTACGTGCAAGGTCGTTTAAAATTTTTGCCGCCGCCACTTCTTCTCCCACAGACATCTGAGCCAGAGCAAAGCAATGCAGCGCAGGTCTGCCGCCATTATGTTTCAGCCAGTCCTGGGCGTAATCACGTGCACCATAGGGATCATCCCCCGTCATCACATCACACTTTGCAGGCGACCATACCGCCTCAGAGAGGGCTTTACTTTTCTCTGTCAGCTGATGCGAAGGTGCCACAGAGTTACCCCCTTCAGCTGCGGCAGCACGGGCGCTGTCAGTCACCTGAAAAGTTAACAAAAATACAGGAAAAGCCAGAAAAAAACCTGAGGCGAAAGAACGTTGCATCATGACCCTTTAAAATATTGCAAACAAAATTGCCTCACAGACAAAACATAAAAGGCAGGAAGTAACCGCTGTAACAGTAGGTTATTTGAGAAAAACCATGCTAACAGAATCGTATGAGCGATCAAAAGCCCCCGCCTGTTATCCTGCAGATCCTGCCAGCCCTGAACCAGGGTGGTATAGAGCGGGGAACTCTGGAAATAGCCTCTGCTATCCAGCAGGCCGGCGCGAAGGCTGTTGTTGTCAGCGAAGGTGGTCAGCTGGTGCCGGCACTCACCCACTCGGGGGCAACTCATATTGTCCTTCCTCACTGCGGCAAAAAATCACCCGTTTCGGTTTTGCATAACGCGCGTATTCTTGCCCGGATTATTAAAGAACACAAAGTCAGCCTGGTGCATGCCCGCTCGCGCATCCCTGCATGGACAGCCTGGCTTGCCTGCCGGCGTACCCAAACCCCGTTTGTCACAACATGGCACGGCGTGCATAACTCTGACTTTCCTGGCAAACATCGTTACAATGCTGTGCTTGCACGCGGTGACAGAGTTATAGCGATCAGTCGGCATATTGGTCAAAAATTAACCTCTGAATATAACCTTACACCCGATCAGCTTCGTATTATTCCCCGCGGTGCTGATATCAGACAGTTCACCCCTGAAGCCGTCTCCGGACTGCGGGTACACAGCCTGAGCGAGCAGTGGAATATACCGCCTGATAAACATATTATCCTCCTCCCCGGTCGTCTGACCGAATGGAAAGGTCAGGCTTTTCTGCTCCAGGCCTTGTGCCACCTCAGAAAACAGGCCCCTCACCTGCAATGGTGCTGCCTTTTTACAGGAACAGGTTCACCTGAGAATAAATTTGAAAAAAAACTACTGGGCCTGATAAAAAAATCCGGCCTGACTGACGATGTCTTTTTTACGGGGCACTGCAGCGATATGCCCGCTGCTTTTGCTATGGCCACTGTGGTGGTTGTGCCCTCTCTGCGCCCCGAACCCTTTGGCCGCGTTGTCGTTGAGGCACAGGCTATGTGCTGCCCTGTGATTGTTACAGCCCACGGAGCCGCCCTCGAAACCGTCAGAAACGGCCTGACAGGCCTTGCTATCCCCCCCGGCGATGATGTCGCACTTGCAGATGCGCTCCGGATTGTTCTCGAAGCTTCTCCCGAAGGGCGTGCCTCTATGGGGCAGACTGCACGAAATGACGTGCTGCTTAACTATACAACTCTGAACATGCAGCATGCCACACTTGGCGCGTATGATGAGCTCCTTGGGACCCATCTGGCAGAAACATTCTCACACACGATGGCAGACACAGCCCGGCAACAGGCCGAACAGGGAGAACTTTCTGTGAAAAATTACTTTTCACAGCTGGCGCACCCTGGGCAACACACAGCACATGTGTCAGAGAATACGTCTTTCCATCCCTCCGACGCAGAGTTCTGACATGACCTTCCTTACGCCTGCCATGCCGACACCGGCTCTGCGTCCTGTTCCTGAGCGCATTGCCTTTATGGCTGCCCCGACTGATAACGCCAGCCAGACCCGTGACCTCCTGGCGCAGCATTATGGTAACGTCTCTCTCGAACAGGCTGATATTATTGTCTGCCTGGGGGGAGACGGCTTCATGCTCGAAACGCTGCATAAAGTACTCGATGCTGATTTATCGACCCCCGTTTATGGTATGAACTGTGGCTCTGTCGGCTTTCTGATGAACCCTTTGCAGCAGGACAATCTGCCTGAACGGCTGGCCCGCACGCAGGCGGCTGAACTCAACCCCCTGTATATGACGGCAGTCTCCGACACCGGAGAAGTCACTCATGCACTCGCCCTGAATGATGTCTTTTTGTTTCGTCAGACACGACAGGCAGCAAAGCTCCGTATCGACGTTGATGAACATGTGCGCCTGCATGAGCTGATCTGTGACGGAGCGCTGATTTCTACCCCGGCCGGTTCAACAGCCTATAATCTGTCCGCCCACGGTCCTATTGTGCCTCTGTCAGGCAATCTTTTGCCTCTCACACCTATATGCCCTTTCCGTCCGCGACGCTGGCGCGGGGCACTTCTGCCATCAACTGCCCATGTGCGCTTTAGTGTGCTGGAGCATGAGAAACGTCCTGTTGCAGCCGTTGCTGATTCACTGGAAATCAGAAATGTTGTCGCTGTTGATGTTCATGAAGACAGAAGTCAAAAAGTCACCGTGCTGTTTGACCCCGGACAAACGCTCTCTGAGCGCATAGTTGCTGAACAGTTTTCGTCATGATGCCACATATTTGACATCTGATGTGATAGTATGGCGCTCTGATACCACCGTTATAGTTTTTCCGGGTCGATATATTCCTGATGCGTAATCCTTTTTCTTTCTCTGTCCTGCCTGCACTCTGCGCTGCTTTTGCGCTGCCGGCTGCCTCGGCCTATGCTCAGGTCACGACGAATACCGAGATTCTCGACACACTCCAGACACAGGCACAGCACAGCACGCCCCCTTCGCGGCATGCACCGCCTGCCAGGCGCACGCAAAAACCTGCGGCGGCGCCGGCGCAGGCAACCGGAGGTAATAGTTCTTCAGCGACAGGCTCAGCCGTACCGGCAACATCTAAGCCCGCAGTCAAAACAACAATACCCGATATTCCTCAGGCCCCCCCACCTGACCCGCAGCTGACAACACCCCCCAATATTGAGCTGCACCCCTTTCCTATTCCGCCACAGCCGGTTGTTCAGCTTAAAGCTGCAGGTAAAGTCACTGAGATTAAAAACGGGATACGGGTTACATTTGCTCCCAAATCAGCAGATCTGAACCCGATAACACACCAGGCCATTCTGACTTTCGGGCAGAAACTGGCAGAAAACCCCTATAAGCAGGCGCTGATCAACGCATATAGTTCAGGCGCGACTGATGACCCCTCACTGCCACGCCGCATGGCTTTCTCACGCGGTCTGGCAGCGCGCAGTGTGTTAATGAATGCTGGTATACCCTCAACGCGTATTTACCTGCGGGTTATTGGCATTCCCCACGACAGCGAAGGAAACCAGGCCGGCACCCAGGATTTTATTGAGATTTCACAATCCGGGAATGACCCTTCCTGACCCTTTATTAAACCAGACAGGATTTTTGCAGGATGTCCCGCCCGTCACGTTATTGCCTCAGAATGGCTTTGTTTCTTGCCTGTGTGGTTGCCGGGGCAGCCATACTGTGGGAACCGCTTTACAAAGCTTTTTTCTATAACCCTCTGTTAAATGGCCTGATTGCAGCTATTCTGCTGACTGGTGTTATATGGAACATCGTTCAGACCCTGCGCCTGTCAGCTGAGGTCAGATGGGTTGAAGCCCGTAAGCAAACCCGCACCAGCCTCGTAAACACCAAACCACCTCCGCTGCTGACACCGCTGGCAACAGCTTTCAGACTGAACGAATACCATAACGGACAGCACACAAAACTACCTGCCCTGACCGTACAGGCTTTACTTGATTCGGTTTCAGGGCGACTGGATGAAGGACGTGAAATATCACGCTACCTGACAAGCCTGCTTATTTTTCTGGGTCTGCTGGGCACTTTTTACGGTCTTTTGCTAACCGTTGCGTCAATTGCTGATGTTATTTCGGGCATGTCAGTCAATGGTAATGCCCTTGACGCCATGTTCGAGCAGCTCAAAACCAACCTGGCAAAACCACTGCATGGTATGAGCACGGCATTTTCAGGCTCACTTTTCGGGCTGGCCAGTGCACTGATTGTTGGGTTTCTCGACCTCACAGCCGGACAGGCCAATAACCGATTTTTTAACGAGCTGGAAGAATGGCTGACCGAGCAGACAATATATACAAACACAACACCGGCTGCTGCAGCCACCACTACTGTAGCTGCCGACCCTGCCCCCGCTTACACGCAGGCACTGCTCGAACAGACGGCTGAAAATCTCACAGCGCTGCAGCAAATCATACGTGCCAGCGAGGCAAAGCGTGAATATGAAATGACGCAGCTGGTCAGGCTGACGGAACAAATGTCACGGTCTGCCGGGCAGGCAGATATTCTGCGCAGCATAGAGCAGCGGCTTGAGCAGATCATACAAAACAATCATAACGGGCGCGTTCAGATGACAAATGAGCTCAAAGACAGCCTGCGTGTTCTGGCCCGGATAAAAAGCACTGACGGTATAACCTCAGACCAGGAAAAACACTGACCATGGCCCGCCGCCGCAGAAAACCCTATACCGGGCCAGACGCATGGCCAGGTTATGTTGATGCGCTTTCTACCCTGCTGATGGTCGTTATTTTTGTTCTGCTCATTTTTGTCGTGGGGCAGACACTGCTCTCAGCCGCACTCAGCAGAAGACAGCATGCACTTGAAGGGCTGGAGGGGCGCACAACGGCCCTCGCTCAGCAGGTGCAGTCTGAGCATATGCTTAACGATACCCTCAGCACCACGGTCTCTGCCCTGCAAAGCCAGCATGATGCAGATGCCGCAGCACTTGCTGCCCTCAGAATCGCAGATCAGAACCAGATCAGCAGCCTGGATGATGAAGTCAGTGAGCTCAACACGCATCTTGTAGCAGCCGGACAGGCTGCCTCAGAAAACGATACTCAGATTTCTGACCTTACGAAAAAACTCAACGACGCTCTGGGTACAAAAGCACAGGGGATCAGTCACTACCGCTCAGAGTTTTTCGACCGTCTTCAGAGTGTACTGCACAACCAGAAGGGCGTGCACATAACCGGCGATCGCTTTATTTTTCAAAGCGAACTTCTCTTTCCCCCTGGCAGTGCTGATATATCAGAGGCAGGCCGGAAAGAAATCATAACTCTTGCCCGGACCCTCAGGGAAGTAACGGCACATATTCCGGCCAGTGTGCCATGGATTTTGCGCGTGGACGGCCATGCCGACCGCCAGCCTGTGCACACAGCCTTCCCTGGCAACTGGGAACTTTCCAGTGCCCGCGCCATCACGGTGGTTAAGCTTCTGGTCGCGCAGGGTGTAAGCCCGGCACATCTGGCAGCTACTGGTTTTTCTGAATATCAGCCTGTCGACAACAACGACACGCCAGAAGCCTATGCCCGTAACCGGCGCATTGAGTTTCGTCTGACCGAGCGATAAAAAAAGACGTCTTCTTTATGAAGACGTCATCGCGTTTTCTATCTCAATACGTCCCTGTGTCGCCAGTTCATCAACACGCTCATTTTCAGGCACACCCGAGTGCCCCTTAACCCAGTGCCATGACACATCGTGAGGTTTGGCCGCAGCCAGCAGCTCACGCCACAAATCCATATTAGCAACAGGGTCGCCCGCTGCGTTACGCCAGTTACGACGCACCCAGCCGGTGTGCCAGCGTGTAATGCCATTGCGCACATACTCGCTGTCTGTGTGCAGTCTGACAATACAGGGGCGTTTAAGAGCCTCAAGCGCTCTGGTCGCTGCTGTCAGCTCCATGCGATTATTGGTGGTTTCTGCCTCACCACCTGAAAGCTCTTTTTCTTTGCCTTTAAAGCGCAGCAAAACACCCCATCCGCCAGGACCAGGGTTCGGGCGGCAGCCGCCATCCGTCCAGATTTCAACAACATCCTGCTCAGGAGCAGAACCCGTCTCAGAGTCCGTATCCATCAAGTGTCTCCCTTGCCAGATGAAAGCGCAGACGCTTCAGATAATCGAGCGGATCTTTCCGTGTGACCAGGGCGTCTGCCGGTGTATTGATCCAGTCATACAGCCTTGTAAGTAAAAAACGCATCGCCGCACCACGTGCAAGCACAGGCAAAGCTTTTTTCTCGGCCACGGCCAGAGGTCTGACTTCTTCATAGCCACGAAGAATACCCTGAGCAAAGCGGGCATTAAACCGGCCCTCAGCGTCAAAACACCAGGCGTTGAGACAAATTGCAATATCATAAGCCAGCAGGTCAGAGCAGGCGAAATAGAAGTCAATTACCCCTGACAGCTCACCCTCAAGGAAGAAAACATTGTCAGGAAACAGGTCCGCATGAATTTGCCCGCGCGGCAGATCAGGCTGCCCGTCAGCACCTGGCCAGAATGGCAGAATACGTGCCAGGGCGGCTTCAATCTCATCTGTCAGGCCAGGCAGCACATCGTCAGCCGCGGTGCCACAGCTTGCCAGTAAGGGCCGCCAGGCCTGCGGCCCAAGGCCGTTAACCCGAAGCGGTGCATAGCTCTGCCCGGCCAGATGCAGGCGGGCGAGCACCTGCCCGAGCGGACGACAGTGAGACTGATGGATAACTTTCGGCCAGGCACCCGATAAAAAAGTGGTAATTGCTGCCGGGCGCCCTGCAAGAACTTTCAGCATCTGCCCGGCCTTATCAGCAACCGGCTGCGGGCAGGCAACGCCCTGCGTGGCCAGATGCTGCATCAGCTCTAAAAACCAGGGAAGCTCCTGCTCATTAACGCGCTTTTCATACAACGTCAGAATGAACTGGCCCTGGGTGGTGCGCAAAAGGAAGTTGCTGTTTTCAACCCCTTCTGCGATGCCACGGCACTCGGTCAGGTCTCCGAGTGCATAGTCTGCGAGGAAAGCGGTCAGAGCTTCATCACTGACATCCGTATAAACAGCCATCTGCGCCTTAACCGAGTGGTGCCGGCAGACGGAAGATAACGCTTTCTTCTTTTACAATGCGCTCATCAATCTGAAGGGTATAGCGTTTAGCAAGCTCCGCCACCATTTCCTGAACCAGAGCCTCAGGCGCAGAAGCACCTGCGGTAATACCCAGGGTGTTCACCCCTTCAAGCACTGTCCAGTCAAGGTCGCACTGGCGCGGCACGAGCAGAGCACGACGTGCACCTGAACGCTCAGCCACTTCGCGCAGGCGCTGCGAGTTGGAAGAATTGGGCGAGCCAATAACAATCACCAGATCACATTCAGCCGCAATCGCTTTTACAGCTTCCTGACGGTTGGTTGTGGCATAGCAGATATCCTCACGCTTAGGCCCCTCGATCAGCGGGAAGCGCTCGCGCAGAATTTCGACAATCTCAGCCGTATCATCAACTGAGAGCGTGGTCTGCGTAATAAAGGCCAGACGTGCCGGGTCAGCAGGCTGAACCGTGCGGGCTTCCTCAGCATCGTTAATCAGCGTGACAGCACCAGCAGGCAGCTGCCCCATTGTGCCAACCACTTCAGGGTGGCCGGCATGGCCAATCATCAGAATGTGGCGGCTGTCAGGGCCACCACCGGCAAAGTGACGCTCGGCCTCGCGGTGAACCTTAGACACCAGCGGGCAGGTCGCATCGAGATACAAAAGATTACGGCGCTCAGCTTCGGCAGGCACGGTTTTAGGCACACCATGAGCTGAAAAGACAACATGGCCATCAGCCGGAACTTCATCAAGTTCCTCAACAAAAATGGCACCCTGTGCTTCGAGCTCTTCAACAACAGTGCGGTTATGTACGATTTCATGCCGGACATAAACAGGGGCACCATAGCGGCGGATGGCTTCCTCCACTACACGAATGGCACGATCTACGCCGGCACAGAAACCACGTGGCCCGGCAAGAAGGACCTTAAGGGTTCTGGTATGAGCGGCGTTATCTGCCTGTGCTAAGGTAATGGTCTGAGTTTCCTCGGGCATGGTATTCCCCAAACTGACAGCGGACGGTATAGAAGAAGCTGAGTATGATAAAGGCTGTTATAAAACGATGCTACACCCGAACTTTACAAAGCACGGCTATTGCAGGCATGGCCTACGCAAAGCACAGGGCATATGCAAGCCGTTTTCGACACTCTCATACCATATCAAAGTCTTTTAGCGTTCTTTTTAACACTCATTCACTACGTTTTCACTTCCAGACTGACAGATCCGGATTCACATATGCTGCACATGCTCACCCGCTCACGCCGTTTCTCTCCTCATCTGGTGCTGGCCGGTTTTATGGCGCTGACTTTGCTATCTGGCTGCGCAGAAGAAGAAGATAAATCACTGGCATTTGCTCCGGCCTGCCCTGTGACACAAATTCCGCCTGAAGCAGCCGATTACTATCTGTATGACGGAAAAACCCCCAGTTTCACTAACCTGGTGACACGCGCAAGCATTCTGACCCTGCGCGGTGACTGCATTGCAGCCGGCCCGAAAGAGCTGACAACCCGTATTGCACTGCGTTTTGGTATCACCAAAGGGGCAGCCCTGCGCGACAGCACGATAACCCTGCCATGGTTTATCGTTGTGCTACACGGTGACAAAATCGTGAATAAACATATTTTTAAACATACTTTTACCGTGCCGGCTAACCTTGCCAACTTCACGACAGATACGAAGGTCGTTACGGTCTCTTTGCCGATTGCGCCCAAAAATATCGCGTCTGATTACCAGTTTCAGGTGGGTTTCCAGCTGAATAAACAACAGCTGGAATATAACAAAAACCATAAAACCGGTTCTGATTTTCGCTCTTACTAAGCGAAAAGCCCTGTGCCTGCGGTTTAAACCGCAGGTGCTTCAGGAAAGCGTGCAGCCTCAATTGCCGCAGCCTGACGCGCCGCAAGCTGCTGCTCGTTATACTCGCCCACAACTTCGCGAAACAGCTCGCTCCAGTTCATCTTCACTTTAAGACGTAAAAAGACTGACCCAAGACCAACAGCTGAGCGGTCAACCAGCACAAACTCACGCGGCAGGCTGACACCGCCGGTACGCTGCAGCCCCTCATGCACACGGCTCAGAATCTCACGGCTCTGATCAGGATTATTCTCATCCTGAATATAACGTTCCTGATCGTCCATAAGCGGGCCAAAGAGGAAACCAGCCCACTCGTTGAGCACATCCACTTTCTCTGAGCTGAGGTCTTTAAAGCCCCAGGCTTCATAAGCTGCGGCAGCCCGGTCTTTATCCTTTGTGCGCAATGCCTCAAACAGCTCGATATTCCCGCTGATAAAAGATGGTTTGAAAATACGAATCGCACCAAAATCAAACAGGTTCAGGCCAAAATCGTCACGCAGTGTGAAGTTGCCCATATGCGGGTCACCATGCACCACACCATAGCGATAAAGCGGCAGATACCAGGCACGAAACAATGCACGGGCAATCTTCTTCTTCTCATCTTCTGACAACCCGGCATCAATCGCTTTACTCAGGCTGCGCCCCTGCACCCAGTCCATCGTCAGCAGGCGGCGGGTACTTAATTCATCAACCGGTTCTGGCACAGTCACTTCAGGGCAGTCCGCCAGAATGGTACGATAGAGGCGGATATTGGCTGCCTCACGCGTGTAGTCGAGCTCTTCGCGCAAACGCTCGCTCAGCTCTTCCACAACGTTATCCTGACGGATGGCGTTATCAAGTTTGTGATATACACCTATCGCCATACGAAACTGCCGCAGGTCAGACTCCACGGCGGCTTTCATATCAGGATACTGCAGTTTACAGGCCACACGACGCCCGTCATTTAATATGGCCTGATGCACCTGCCCCAGGCTGGCTGCAGCCGAGGCCTCGCGACCAAAGGCCTTAAAGTTTTTCTCCCAGGCCGGACCAAGCTCTGCTGCCATACGGCGGCGCACAAAGCTCCACCCCATAGGTGGCGCATTTGACTGAAGCTCTGCCAGTTCTTTCGCATACTCCTCAGGCAAAGCCCCCGGAATACTGGACAGAAGCTGAGCGGCCTTCATCAGTGGCCCTTTAAGGCCACCAAGAACACCCTTCAGGTCTTCTGCATAAGAACTACCAGAAGAACGCAGGCCCATTTTATGACCTGCATAGCGTGCCGCAATGCCCCCGACTGTGCCGGTGGTCTGCATCATACGACGCAGCTCACCAAACATGCCGGTATTATCAAGATCACGTTCTGCCATTGGCTCAGACCTGTTCCAGCTGGTCAATAAAACCAGAAATCACATCAAGACCCTTACGCCAGAAATGCGGGTCAGAGGCATCAAGACCAAAAGGAGCCAGCAGCTCTTTATGCCTCAGGGTGCCACCGGCTTCGAGCATGGTCACATATTTATCAGCAAAACCGGGTGCGCCTTCACTGAACACACCGTACAGCGCATTAACCAGACAGTCACCGAACGCATAGGCATATACATAGAACGGTGAATGGATGAAGTGCGGGATATAAGCCCAGAACACATCATACTCAGAGCTGAAATTAAAGGCCGGGCCCAGGCTCTCAGTCTGCACCTGACGCCAGATTTCACCAATCTGTTCAGGCAGCAGCTCACCCTGTTTACGGGCATCATGCAGGCGGGTCTCAAACTCGTAAAACGCGATCTGCCGCACGACCGTATTGAGCATATCCTCCACTTTTCCTGCCAGCAAAGTGCGTTTACGGGCGGGATCTTTTTCTGCATCAAGCAGCGACTGGAAGGTCAGCATCTCGCCAAACACGCTGGCCGTTTCAGCAAGTGTCAGCGGTGTGCTGGACTGATAATAGCCCTGACGCGCGGCCAGAACCTGATGCACACCATGACCCAGCTCATGCGCAAGTGTCATAACATCGCGGGTACGACCATGATAGTTGAGCAAAATATAGGGGTGCGCTGACGGCACCGTCGGGTGAGCAAAAGCACCGGGGCTTTTACCCTCAGCTGGAGGCACATCAATCCATGGATTTGTCAGGAAGGTTGTAATCACCTCACCCAGGCGCGGGTCGAAATCGCTATAGGCTTTCTGTACGATGTCTTTAGCTTCATCCCACGAAATTTTGCGGTCCTGCGTGCCAGGCAGAGGAGCATTACGGTCCCAGTGCTCAAGCTTATCAAGGCCCATCCACTTTGCTTTAAGCCCGTAATAACGATGAGCCAGCCGCGGGTAATCGGCCCGCACAGCGGAAACCAGTGCGTCAACCACTTCGTCTTCAACCATGTTGCTCAGGTTACGTGACGAGGTGGGACGGGCATAATGGCGCAGAGAATCGGTAATGGCTTTATCTTTTGCCAGCGTATTCGTAATCAGCGCAAACAGACGAATATTATCAGAGAAAACCTGACCAACGGCCTTACCTGCCTGCTCACGCACAGCACGGTTCTCATCTGACAGACGGTTAAGTGCATCGCCTACAGTAATGGTTTTACCATCGAGGGTGACGCGCAGCCCTGCAATTGTTTCATCAAACAGACGAGACCAGGCCTGTGCTCCTGCTACGGATTTTTCGAGCAGAACTTTCTCGACTTCATCACTCAGCTGGTGCGGGCGAAACAGGCGCGTGTCACGCAAAAACGGCTCCCAGCGCGCCAGCGCAGGCTCTTTAAGCTTTGCCTCAAGCGCAGCATCATCAAGCTTATTAATCTCAAGGGTGAAGAAGAGCAGGTCACCTGCAATATCTGTCAGGCGCTCGTTAACTGACTGACCAAAGCGGGCAATAGCCGCATCAGAAGAATTGGCGGCAAATAACAAAGAGGCATAAGAGCCGGCTTTGCCTAAAATCTCGTCAATTTCTTCACTGGCCGCAATTGCCTCAGCCAGCTCTGCGCCCGATAACCCGCCGAGCTTACCCTGATAGCGGGCAGCAAAAGCCCTGGCACGGGTATGAGCATCGGTCAGATCCTGCTCAAGCTGCGGGTCTTCCATACTGTTATAAAGAGCAGAAAGATCCCAGCGCGGCAGGGCAGATGTTTCTGCTCCCTGCGTGGTCTCTGCTTTGCGAGCTGTATCAGCTTCCGCAGCTGCGGCTGGAAACCGGGACAGATGAGAAAAATGCGCTATATGTTCCATTCCCTCACCCTACACTGCATTTGTGCAGGGTGCGAGAGGATGAAAAAACAACTCTGCCAAAACAAGAGCAGGATTATCCCCTGCCCCTGCTTTTATGACAGTTTCAGGCGCTTTTTTTTACGGCTTCACTCTCACAGGTAAAACCGATGATACGTGCGTAGTCACGCGGCACGATCTGCCAGAAAGAAGGCAGAACCTCATCCCATTTATGCAAAAGCATAGTGGCATAGGGTGAGCCGGTTTCTTCAACATGACGCGTTACGAGCGCATGCAGTTTCTCCTGCCATTCAGGCTGCGTGACACGGGTCCAGAGCAGTGAGTCAGCATTAATTTTGTCTTCAAAGTTATTTTTCTCATCAAAGACAAAGGCCATCCCGCCGGTAAAGCCTGCGCCGAAATTGTCACCCGTCTGCCCGAGAATAACAACCGTACCACCGGTCATATATTCGCATGCATTAGAGCCACAGCCTTCGACTACAGCCGTCGCACCGGAGTTACGCACCGCAAAACGCTCACCGGCCTGACCTGCAGCAAACAGCTCACCTGCTGTCGCACCATAAAGCACCGTGTTGCCAATAATCGCATTCTGGTTCCAGACCAGACGTGATGACGGAGACGGACGGACGGTAATGGTCGCACCCGACAGTCCTTTGCCGACATAATCGTTGGCATCACCCAGCACTTCAAGCTTCAGCCCCTGCACGGCAAAAGCCCCCAGTGACTGACCGGCAGAACCGCGCAGACGCACAGTCAGATGACCAGGCACCAGAGTTTTCATGCCAAACTGACGCACAATAAGTGAAGAGATACGGGTGCCAATAGCACGCTGTGTGTTCTGCACATTGTACTGAAGCTGCATTTTCTCACCATGTGAGAAGAGCGGCTTTGCGTCATTAATCATCTGAGCGTCAAGGGTATCCGGCACCTCGTTACGCCCTTCAAGCGTGCAGTAACGGGCATACGGGCCGGGGTCGGCCTGAACCAGCAGAGAGTTCAGATCGAGGTCATCCAGATAGTCTGCACCACGTGACACCTGATGCAGCAGATCTGTGCGGCCAATGATCTCATTCAGGCTGCGGAAACCAAGTTCAGCCAGAATATTTCTGACATCTTCCGCAATGAAAGAGAACAGGTTGATAACCTTCTCCGGTGTGCCTTCAAACTTTTTACGCAGCTCTTCATCCTGCGAGCACACACCAACCGGGCAGGTATTAGAATGGCACTGACGCACCATGATGCAGCCCATAGCCACGAGACTTGCTGTGCCAATACCAAACTCTTCAGCACCCAGCATCGCGGCAATCACGACATCACGACCGGTTTTGATACCACCATCTGCACGCAGTTTAACGCGGTGACGCAGGCGGTTAAGCATAAGCACCTGATGTGCTTCTGCTAGGCCCATCTCCCACGGCAGACCAGCATATTTAACCGATGTCAGCGGGCTTGCCCCTGTGCCACCTGAATGGCCGGAGATCAGGATGGCATCAGCCTTCGCTTTTGCAACACCGGCTGCAATCGTACCAATACCTGAACGGGCTACCAGTTTAACTGTTACAGTTGCATCAGGGTTGATCTGCTTCAGGTCATAAATCAGCTGAGCCAGATCTTCGATCGAGTAAATATCGTGATGCGGCGGCGGTGAAATAAGCGTAACACCCGGGGTCGCATGACGCAGCTTAGCGATCAGCTGTGTCACTTTAAAGCCGGGCAGCTGACCACCTTCACCTGGTTTTGCACCCTGAGCCATTTTAATTTCCAGCTCACGGCAGTCGTTCAGATACTGTGCCGTAACACCGAAACGACCAGAGGCAACCTGCTTAATAGCAGATGAGGCATTGTCACCATTGGGGCGTGGCTTTGCACGAGCAGGGTCTTCACCCCCCTCACCCGAGTCAGAGCGGGCACCAATACGGTTCATCGCGATGGAGAGAGTCTCATGCGCCTCAGGGCTGAGCGCTCCCAGAGAAATAGCCGGGGCAATCAGGCGGCGACGCAGCTGGGTAATGCTTTCAACCTCCTCAACCGGGATAGGTGTCCGGCCAGGGCGGAAGTCAAGCAGATCGCGCAGAGCCACAGGGGGCTGTGCCTTCACTGCCTCGGCATAGCGCATGTAAAGCGAGAAGCTGTCGGTCGAAACTGCGGTTTGCAGCAAATGGATCACGTTGCCATCAAACGCGTGCTGCTCCCCTTTACGACGCAGCTTATATAGCCCGCCAACCGGCAGAGGCAGGCTGCCTGAGTGCCAGGCCTCTTTATGGAAATCGAGCACATTGCGCTCAATACCAGACAGACCAATGCCTGAAATGCGTGAAGGCATGCCAGGGAAAAACTCAGCCGTCAGCGCACGTGAGAGGCCAACAGCCTCAAAGTTACAGCCACCACGGTAAGAGGCGATGATAGAAATGCCCATTTTGGACATAATCTTCAGCAGGCCTTTATCAACCGCCTTACGGTAACGCTCAACACACTCACGCAGCGTCAGCTTGCCGAACAGACCACGACGATGACGATCAGCAATACATTCCTGTGCCAGGTAAGGGTTTACCGTGGTTGCACCCACCCCGATGGTCACTGCAATAGCATGCACATCAAGGGCTGTCGCTGTGCGCACGTTAAGCGAAATAAACGTACGCAGGGAGTGACGCACCAGATGCGTGTGCACCGCAGCTGTTGCCAGAATCATCGGAATATAAGCGCGGGTGGCAGACTGCTTCTCATCACTGAGGAAGACATGCGTACACCCTTCGCGCACAGCTTCTTCTGCTTCACGACGAATACGCTCAATAGCCTCGCGCAACCCGCCCTCACCCGCTGATGCAGGGAATGTGCAGTCAATAACGGCCGTTGAGTTGCCACAAAATGCGATCAGCGCCTCATACTCACCCGAGGTCAGAACCGGGCTGGGCAGCTGGAGCATTTTGCACTGATCAGCTGACTGGTCGAGGATATTGCCAAGGTTACCCAGACGTGTGGTCAGGCTCATCACCCGGCTTTCACGCAGAGAATCGATTGGCGGATTTGTCACCTGGCTGAAAGCCTGACGGAAATAATGCGACAGACCACGATAGCGCGAAGACAGCACGGCCAGAGGTGTATCATCACCCATTGAGCCGACAGCCTCAGCAGCATTTTCGACCATCGGGTGCAAAATAGCTTCAAGCTCTTCGAGGGTTGCACCGGCAGCAAGCTGACGACGACGCAGCACTTCGCCCTCATACAGGACAGGCTCAGTCACATCAGAGCGGACAACCGCACCGATTTTTTGTGTACCGGCAACCCATGAGGAGAACTTATGACGGGCAGCCAGAATATCGAGCAGCTCTTCATTGCCAAACAGTTTTGCCTCGTGGAGATCAACGCCAATGATCTCGCCTGGCCCAAGGCGGCCACGTGCGACCACTTCGCTTTCAGGCACACGCACCATACCGGTTTCTGACCCGATAATCAGCAGGTCGTTCTCAGTCACCGTATAACGCAGCGGGCGCAGACCAGAACGGTCAAGACCAGCGATTACCCAGCGGCCATCAGTAGCACACAGAGCAGCCGGGCCGTCCCACGGTTCCATGACAGAGTTGCAATACATGAACATGTCACGATGGCTCTCCTTCATGCAGGAGTGACCACCCACACTGGCCGGAATCATCAGCGCTTTAACCGCAGGGGCATCACGACCGGCAAAAGTAAGCAGCTCAAACACGTTATCGAGCACAGCCGTGTCAGACCCGCCGGCCTGAACAAGCGGCTTAATGTCGTTCATCCAGGGATCAAGGTCAGGGTGAGACAGACGTGTCTCGTGACTTTTCATCCAGTTGATATTGCCTGAAATCGTGTTGATTTCACCGTTATGCGCCAGCCTGCGGAAAGGCTGGGCAAGCTTCCATGTCGGGAAGGTGTTGGTTGAATATCTCTGATGATAGATAGCAAAGCGGCTGACAAAACGCTCATCCAGAAGGTCAGGATAAAACTCGGTCAGATGCTCAGCAAGGAACATGCCTTTATAAATAATAGAACGACATGAGAGTGAGCAGATATACAGATCAACCTGTGCAGCAATCGCAGCTTTTTCAATTTTGCGACGAATAACATACAGGTCACGCTCAAGCGCATCCTCTGACTTGCCTGGCAGATTACGAATCATAATCTGCTCAATTTCAGGGCGGGTTGCGTTGGCTTTTTCACCAATACAGGCGGTGTCAATCGGCACCTGACGCCAGCCGTAAATCGTGTAACCAAAAGCCAGAATTTCGGTTTCAATAATCTGACGGCACAGTTCCTGAGCGACCATGTCTGTTTTGGGCAGGAAAACCTGACCAACAGCGATGATGCTGCCGTCCTGATAGTCACCGGCTTTTGCAATCGCATCCGCAAAGAAAGCCTGCGGAATTTCAACGTGAATACCTGCACCGTCACCGGTTTTACCGTCAGCATCAACCGCACCACGATGCCAGATGGCACTCAGCGCAGCGATACCAGCCTCAACCACATCACGGCGGCGCTTACCATCAATAGCCGCAATCAGGCCAACGCCACAGGAATCGCGCTCATCCGCGGGGTCATACAACCCCTCCAGAGCGTGAACATTGGCGTCCCACTCTTTAAGAAAAGTCTCTGCATTTTCCAGCGAGTCTGCGTTATGGAGCTTGTTCATGTCACTCATCCCTGCACCGCTGCTACGCTGGCTGGTGCGTTTTCCTCAATCCACTTATCGATACAATCAGCTGCATCACGACCATCACGAATGGCCCACACAACCAGGCTGGCACCGCGCACAATATCACCTGCGGCAAAAACACCAGGCAGGCTGGTCATGAAAGTATCAGACTTAACAGCAAGAGTGCCCCAGCGTGACACTGACAAAGCAGGCTGCGCCCATAATTTTGGCAGTGGTTCAGGGTCAAAACCCAGCGCCTTAATGACAAGGTCTGCTTCGATGGTGAAAGAGCTGCCATCAACAGCTTCAATCGCCTGACGACCTGAAGCATCGTTCTGCCCCAGGCGCATACGCACAGCGCGAACACCTGTGACTGTCTCATCACCCAGAAACGCCTCTGGTGCGGCGAGCCATACGAAATCAACACCTTCTTCTTCAGCGTTTTTCACTTCGCGGGCTGAACCAGGCATATTGGCTTTATCACGGCGGTAAAGACACTTAACTGACTTCGCACCCTGACGAATAGCTGTACGCACACAGTCCATCGCGGTGTCACCACCGCCGATAACCACGACATTACGCCCCGCAGCATCAAGGCCTTTTGCCTCGTCTGTCAGCGTATCACCAAGAGAGCGACGATTAGATGCTGTCAGGTAATCAAGAGCTTTCTCGATACCTTTCAGGCCGGCACCCGGGCCACCCAGGTCACGCGATTTGTAAACACCGGTTGCAACCAGAACAGCCGTATGACGTTTACGCAGCTCAGCGAAAGAGAGCTCGCCTTCAGCCTCACCAATACCCTGCCCCATGTGGAAGATGACGCCACCATCCTCAAGCAGTTTATGACGGCGGGCTACGATATCTTTTTCAAGCTTAAAGCCCGGAATACCATAAACCAGCAGGCCACCCACGCGGTCATACCGGTCATAGATATGAACCTGATAGCCTTTGCTTCTCAGGCGGTCAGCTGCGGCAAGACCTGCAGGACCAGCCCCGACAATACCGACTGACTCACTACGCTCGGTTACGGGAGAAACAGGTTTAACCCAGCCTTTTTCGAAAGCTGTATCGGTTACATAACGCTCGACCGCACCAATAGTTACGCTCTCAAAGCCTGGTTCGATAACGCAGCTGCCTTCGCACAGACGGTCCTGGGGGCAGATACGGCCACAAATTTCAGGAAATGTGTTTGTCGCTGAGGAAATTTCATAGGCTTCTTCAAGACGGTTATTGGCCGTCAGCATAAGCCAGTCAGGAATGTTATTTCCAAGCGGGCAGCCAACCGAACAAAAAGGCACACCACACTGCGAGCAGCGGCTCGCCTGAGTTGTTGCCTCCTGCGGTTTGAAATCTTCATAAATTTCATTGAAGTCGGCTTTACGGGCCGGGGCTGTACGCTTTTCGGGCTGCTGCTGCGCAACAGAAACAAACTTGAGCATTGATTCGGTCATGGGGGCGCCTTCCCGATTAAAACGGCGCAGCAGACACACTACGCCCAAAACAGGTTAGCCTGAGGTAAACTCTTCCCCCTTTTGTGAAAAGACAGCAAAGCTGACCTTTCTCTGTTTTTCACAAAACCGAAACGTCGTAATATGTAAATTTGTTCATAAACATAGGACTCAAAAGAGTCCTATTGCGTTATAATGTCCTGTTTTGAAACAACAATACCTGAACGGCCACCACCCGGACGAAAGCGCTCCATATAAAAAGGTACACAACGCTCAATGCTGTTTGGCTCCATGTCCAGCTCGGCAAAACCAGGCTCACCCGGGGGCAGAACATTATCCTGCGAGAGCATACGGAGCTGATCACGCGTGAGAATCTGACCTGGCAGACGCTCAAAAAACGCAGCCTGGAGAGTGGCGATCCAGCCAGGCACTCTGACCAGCAGGTTTTCACGCTTCGTCTGTGCCAGAATCCAGCGATAAATTTCACGCATTGTCAGGATATCCGGCCCGCCCAGAGACCAGGTCTTGCCGGCCTCAGCAAGCTCAGGCGTCAGAATAATACGGGCGATACTCTCAGCCACATCACCCACAAAAACAGGCTGAAGACGGGCAGAGGCACCATAAACCGGCATAACCGGCAGAAAACGCGCCAGAGAAGCAAGGCGGTTAAAGAAATGATCATCCGGCCCGAAAATAACGGACGGGCGAATAATCGACGCTGTGGGGATATATTGCTTCACAGCCTCCTCCCCCGCAGCGCGGCTGCGCCCGTAGGCTGAAGGGGCATCAGAGGCGGCACCAAGCGCTGAGACCTGCACAAAGGTCTCCACACCCTCGGCGGCAGACAGGCGCGCAACACGCTTTGCACCCTCGACATTTACACTTTCAAGCCCCCGCCCGCCCAGCACGGCAACCAGGTTCACAACAACAGAGGCGCCTTTAACAACACAGGCAACAGCCTCTTCATCCTGCACGGGGGCATAGAACGGGGCGATCTGACCGACATCACCAAGCGGGCGCAGCAGAGAAGCAAGGTCGGGCCGGCGCCCGGCAACACGCACAAGATACCCTGCACGCGCCAGGTGCTGAACCACATACTGCCCTACAAAACCGTTCCCACCAAAAACGGTGGCTATTCTGCCTGCGCTCATCTGTCCCTCTCCTGCCTGATCTGCTCACATGCAAAAAACAGGCTCTGTTCTGTCAGCTATCTGAAGACATAGTAGCATACCCATTACCAAAAGGCCGCAACAACCCTGACATCACAACACCGTATAAATGACCCCCCACAGACTAAGAGACTGTAATTTTATGAAGTTATACAAAATGGTAATGAAAAAAAACTTCATAAAAATGAAAAAAATCATTTTACCCGATTGACGCACCTAGCCTGTCGCGATAAACACCCGTTCACCGACCTGATGCAAACAAACTTCAGGTAGTCATTTAAGCCCAGATGGCGGAATTGGTAGACGCGCAGGTTTCAGGTACCTGTGGCCGAAAGGTCGTGGAAGTTCGAGTCTTCTTCTGGGCACCAATGTGATGGAAATCATCGTATTGTGACAATCAAAGCAGGGCACTACCAGGCCCGCTTTAAAAATACCCCTTAATGAAAATTCAGCCTTTATCTTAAAAGAGTTTTTTTAAGCGGCTCTCTGCATCTGCCACAGATATCCTGACATGCAGCAAATTCTTTAAGATTACATAAAATTCACTCTTCGCATCATCCTCTTCTTCTGCGAATGTCTGCGTGCAGAGAATTCATCTCTGCTTTCACACTCAGCAGGAGAGAATTCGTGAAAGCTGCAGTTGTTACCAAAGACCATAAAGTCAAAATTACAAATAAAACGCTGCGCCCGCTTAAACATGGCGAAGCACTGCTTAAAATGGTGTGCTGCGGCGTATGCCACACAGACCTGCACGTTAAAAATGCTGATTTTGGAGATAAAACCGGCGTAACACTTGGCCATGAAGGCGTTGGTATTGTCAGCGAAGTCGGGCCAGGCGTGACATCGCTCAAACCAGGAGACCGCGCCAGCGTGGCATGGTTTTTTAAAGGGTGTGGCCATTGCGAATATTGTACAACAGGTCATGAAACCCTGTGTCGCAGTGTAGAAAATGCCGGTTTCAGTGTTGATGGCGGCATGGCCGAAGAATGTATTGTCGTTGCTGATTATGCCGTAAAAGTGCCAGACTCTCTCGACTCAGCCGCTGCCAGCAGCATAACCTGTGCCGGCGTAACCACCTACAAAGCAATCAAAATGACCCGCACAACGCCGGGCCAGTGGATTGTTATTTATGGCCTTGGCGGCCTGGGCAACCTCGCCCTGCAATATGCTAAAAACGTCTTTAACGCCAAAGTAGTCGCTGTTGATGTAAACGACTCACAGCTACGCCTGGCAACAGAGATGGGGGCTGACCTTGTCGTTAACCCGCGAAAAGAAGACGCCACCAGCGTTATTCAGGAAAAAACCGGCGGATGCCATGCGGCAGTCGTAACCGCCGTCGCTAAAGATGCCTTTAACTCAGCAGTTGGCGCCGTGCGTGCAGGTGGACGGGTCATCGCCGTTGGTCTGCCCCCCGAAGCCATGAGCCTGGATATTCCCCGCCTGGTGCTGGATGGAATCGAAGTTGTGGGCTCTCTGGTTGGCACACGTCAGGATTTAGCTGAAGCGTTTCAGTTTGCTGCCGAAGGCAAAGTTACGCCAAAGGTAACGTTACGCGCCATTGAAGATATCAACGATATTTTTCAGGAAATGGAAGACGGCAAGATTTGCGGCCGCATGGTCATTGACCTGCAACGCCGTACCTGATCAGCCTGACCTATGGGGTGCCTTAACGGCGCCCCAGCAGGAACAGGGCCTGCTCGCCAAACAGATTAGCCAGCCTTACAGAGCGCCGCCAGGGGGCGCGGCTGCCATCTTCGTCAACGGCCATCCACTGCAGCACGGTGTACCCCTCCTCCTCACACAATGCCAGGAAGTCGCGAATGGTACATGGATGCACATTTGGCGTCTCATACCAGGGGGTGCTCCATACCGATGTCATCGGCATACGCCCTGTCAGCAGCAGCTGGAGGCGCAGCCGCCAGTGCCCGAAATTGGGAAAAGAGACAATAGCATGGCGGCCAATGCGCAGCATCTGCCGCAGCACCTCACGCGGGCGTTCAACCGCCTGTAAGGTGCGCTGCAACACCACATAGTCAAACGCGCCATCAGGATAATGCACCAGGTCATTATCTGCATCTCCGTGCACAACCGGCAAACCATGCGCGACAGAGCGGGTCACCTCACGCATATTGATCTCAATACCACGCGCATCACACTGACGCTCGCGGAAGAGATGACCAATCAGCGCTCCGTCTCCGCTGCCAACATCGAGAACGCGCGTTCCCGGCTTTACCATTTCAGCAATAAGGCGCTGGTCAAGTCGCATCAGGCAAGCCCCGCATGTTCAGCAACACCGCACAGAAAACCCCTGACTGTGCGGTCAAAATCCGGCTCATCGAGCAAAAAGGCATCATGCCCTTTGTCGCTCTCTATTTCTACAAAAGAGACATTGGCTGCCACCCGGTTCAGTGCATTCACCAGCTGGCGTGACACCGAGGTAGGAAAAAGCCAGTCAGAAGAAAAAGACACAACGCAAAAACGTACCGGAGTACCCGCAAAAGCGGCTGATAAATCACCTTCATGCTCAGCCGCCAGGTCAAACCAGTCCATCGCGCGGGTGATCGTCAGATAAGAGTTTGCGTCAAAGCGGTTCACAAAAGAAGAGCCCTGATAACGCAGATACGACTCCACCTCAAAGATATCACTGAACATCGACAAAGACGTTTCAGGCGCCTGCGACGCCAGCTGCTCCCTGCGCACACGCCTGCCAAATTTGCGGGTCAGCGCCTCTTCCGACAGATAGGTAATATGCGCCATCATACGCGCAACAGCGAGACCTCGCGCTGGCACTTTGCCATATTCCCAGTAACGCCCGCCATGCCAGTCAGGGTCAGCAAAAACTGACTGACGCCCCACCTCGTTAAAGGCAATATTCTGCGCGGAATGAAACGGTGACGTTGCCAGAGGGAGAACGGCCAGCATCATATGCGGGTAGGTAACTGCCCACTCAAGCGCCTGCATCCCCCCCATTGACCCGCCAACAACGGCAAAAAGGCGTTCTATTCCAAGATGCTTTACGAGACTGTGCTGGGCACGCACCATGTCACGCACCGTAATGGGCGGAAAGTCAGTACCCCAGCACTCTGAGCCGTTTCCCTTACCATCGCTGCGGACAGAGCGCGGGCCGGTGCTGCCCATGCAGCCCCCCAGCACATTGGGGCAGATCACAAAAAAGCGGTCTGTATCAATCGGGCAGCCAGGCCCGACCATGCGTGCCCACCAGCCGGGCTTACCGGTAAGCGGGTGCGATTCAGCAACGTACTGATCACCTGTGAGCGCGTGACAGATAACAATCGCATTATCGCGTTTTTCAGACAATGTACCGTATGTGCGGTAAGCAACCTCAAGCGGAGCAAGATGAACACCACATTCGAGGTCCAGACCCTCCGGGAACGTAACACTGGTGTGTTTTCCGGGATCAAAAGAAGCCGTGCTGTTCATAACCGTCCTCTGACACTCCAGCAACATAGCAACATAAACAAACTTTTTGTCAGGCTGCTTTTCGCACCTGATACCAGCAAGGACATACCGGCACCAGGCACATAAAAACTATTTTCGCTTTAGCCATCCATTTTCAAAGCAGCAAGGAACGCGCTTTGCGGAATTTCAACCTTACCAAACTGACGCATGCGTTTTTTCCCTTCTTTCTGCTTTTCAAGCAGCTTTCTTTTACGGGAAATATCACCACCATAGCACTTTGCCGTTACGTCTTTTGACAATGCACCAATGGTCTCACGCGCAATAACCTTGCTGCCAATAGCCGCCTGAATGGCAATTTTAAACAGCTGCCGGGGAATCAGGTCTTTAAGACGTGCACATATTGCCCGCCCGCGGGTTTCAGAGGCTGAGCGGTGCGCAATGAAAGACAGAGCGTCAACAGGTTCCTGATTCACAAGGATGGAGATACGTACGAGATCACTCTCTTCATACCCATCCATCTGATAATCAAAACTGGCATAACCACGTGTCAGTGATTTCAGGCGGTCATAGAAGTCAAAAACCACTTCGTTAAGCGGCAGGCGATATACAGCCATGGCACGGGTGCCAACATAAGTAAGGTCAGCCTGCACACCACGACGCTCGCTGCACAACGTCAGCACCGCACCCAGATATTCATCCGGCACCATGATGGTTGCTTTGATCCATGGCTCTTCAATATGGTCGATCTGCGAGAGATCAGGCATATCAGCCGGGTTATGCAAAACTTCCTTCGTGCCATTGGTCATGGTGATGTTGTAAACAACCGACGGCGCTGTTGCGATCAGGTCAAGGTCGAACTCGCGTGAGAGACGCTCCTGAATAATCTCAAGGTGCAAAAGCCCCAGGAAGCCACAACGGAAACCAAAACCAAGTGCAGCTGATGTCTCGGCCTCGTAATGGAAGGAGGCATCGTTAAGACGCAGCTTGGCAAGGCTGTCACGCAGCTTTTCAAAGTCGTCCGCCACAACAGGGAAGAGACCACACCATACCACCGGGATAGATGGCTTAAACCCGGCAAGAGCTTTTTCGGCCGGACGACGGTCATCCGTGATGGTGTCACCCACGTTACAGTCAGCAACAGTTTTAATAGCCGCATTAATATAGCCCATCTCGCCCGGGCCAATGCTGTCAATTGGTGTCATACGCGGAGAGAACACACCAACCTGGTCGATCTGATGCACCGCACCACTCGACATCATGCGCATTTTTATACCTCTGCGCAGACGACCTTCCTTCACACGCACCAGCACGATAACTCCGAGATAGGGGTCGTACCAGCTGTCGATCAGCATTGCCTGAAGTGGTTTTTCAGCATCACCCTGCGGCGGGGGAAGACGGGTTACAACAGCCTCAAGAACGCCCTCGATATTCAGGCCGGTCTTAGCAGAAATCTCGACCGCATCATCAGCAGGAATACCAATCACCTCTTCGATCTGCGCCTTAACACGTTCGGGCTCAGCCGCTGGCAGATCAACCTTATTGAGGATCGGAACAATTTCATGGTTGGCATCAATAGCCTGATACACGTTAGCCAGCGTCTGCGCTTCAACCCCCTGAGAGGCATCAACCACCAGAAGAGACCCCTCGCAGGCAGCAAGCGAACGGCTGACCTCATAGGCGAAGTCAACATGTCCGGGCGTGTCCATCAGGTTCAGGACATAAGTCTGCCCGTCTTTTGCCGGGTAAAGCAGCCTGACGGTCTGTGCTTTAATGGTGATGCCACGTTCGCGCTCCAGGTCCATATTATCAAGAACCTGGTTGGTCATCTCACGTGCGGTCAGTGCACCACAGGCCTGGATCATACGATCAGCGAGGGTCGATTTCCCATGATCAATATGAGCAATGATCGAGAAATTGCGGATAAGCGAAAGAGGTGTATCGGTCATGATGCTCCCTTTAAGGGATAGGAAAGAAAAAGTCAGCCATTTCCGTCTGAGTTCGCACGGCTTTTATCATAATTTTTTATATTCTCTTCGCCTCACCTGCTCAGAGCAAAGCGCAGAGCCATATTTTTCTCAGAAGGTCACGGTAATAATACGGTGCACCCATATCTCTGCCCCGCCCGATACCGCAGGTAATTCATCCGACTCCTGCTCTGACTGTCCGGCAAAAAAAGGCAGTACTGCACCAGGGGCGCCAGGCGACCACAGCCCCGCGACTGAGGGCTGCCCGGTCTGACTGCACAAAACACGGTCATGCCGGCGCGGTGGCAGGTCAGGCACAACCACAATCAGGCTCTCCTCACGCATCACGGGTTCATACATATCGGTATCGACCCGGACAACGTAGGCAGAGGGGGCAAATACGCCAGGAAGGACCACACTCTCCCACATGATCGTCCGGGGAAGGCCCGTATGATCAAAAACCCCCTCTTCATGCAGCCGGGACAAAGGCAGAGCTGGCAAAAACACCCCTCCCTCCACCGGTACTGGCCGGGCCACCTGCCTTTTATCAAAGGCATCAGCAAACTCTGAAAGAGACAGACGCAAAACAGATAAGGCCGAGAAAAGGCTGCTCAGAGACGGCCAGCGATAATCCCCCTGTGCGTTACGACGCCGGGAAGGATTAAAAGTTGTCGGATCAAGCCCCGCTGCTCTGGCAAGGCCGGAAGGGGTAAAGCCGTGCTCTGACGCCAGCCCGTCGAGCGTATGCCACAGACGCCCGGCCTCAGACAGGTCAGCGACCACCGCGATACCGTTTCATGCCAAGCACTTCCTGCCTGTAGCGGGCATATCCGGCATCAGTGGCTAAAAAACGCCCCTGAGGTGAACGCTGCACGAATCCCATCTTCTGCATACGCTCAAGGCAGGGATCATCACGCAGACCTGAGGGCCGGCCTGAAGCCCCCGTCAGGCATAATCTGTGCAGAGAAGAGCGACAGCATGTTTCAAGATAAGGCTGGTTCCATACCTTCTTCATAATGTCTCTCCTGTGATATCAGTCATATGCACATCAGTTATACAGCTTTTACGTGTCTGAAAATAAAAAACGCCTGCACGGGCCAGCCGTCAGGCGCTTTCTTCGTCAGCAATACAGAACGATCAGGCGGGCCTGAAACGTTGTGTAATCTTAGTGGTGTTCGCCACTGAGTTTTTCGGCCGAATCCTGGCTGAAGCCAACCAGACAATAAGCAGCCATGAGAACAGACGGAATGATAAATGCCACAACGAAGCCAATGAAGCTTACTTCAGTTGCTGCAACAGCAAAAATATCCAGACCGCAGATAATAAATGCCACGAACATAAACAGACCCATTTTTCCGACCTTTCGTCATTGGGATAACTGACAGAGCACGCCCCTCCTGCCAGTCTGCTCCGGACTATGAAAGACCTGGAAACCGAAGACCATTTAAAAGGCAGAACGGTACTTCCTGCATATTCAGGTGCCACGCTACCTTTTTTTTTACGCAAGTCAATTTATTATTCTGCATTGCTCTTAAGCACATACTCTATGGCTTTATCACACATAAAGGTGCAGAAATTACCGCCTGGCGGGTTTACCCCTCTCAGGCATAAAAACAGGCGAAAAACCCTGCTCACATCACTGCGCTGTCATTACCGGCATGTCGTTCAGCCAGGCAAAACAAATTTTCACAAAAGCGTGAGAATATATAAAAATAGCAGCTTCTGCCTTTGATAATAATATCTTATAGGCCCATGATTAGAGGGCTACCTGCCCTGCCTCTGGCAGGGTTTGATTGAACAGGCTCAGTTGTATTATCATACCGACTGACACAACAAACAGGATATATTACCATGGCATGGACAGCTCCTCAGGTTACCGAAATCCCGCTGGGCGCAGAAATTAACAGCTACGTTTGCGGCCAGAAAAAATAAGATACGCTCCCATGCGCCTGCTTAGGCTCAGCTGAGCTGTAAGAGCGCCTGGCTGGCGCGTGGGTGCTTTCTTAGTCGTTAATGCTCGACATTATTGTTCTTGGCGCTGCTGCCGGAGGAGGATTCCCCCAGTGGAATTCCGGTGCACCCGCCTGTAAGCGCGCCCGTGCGGGTGACCCCACAGCGCAGTCATGCACTCAGGCCTCACTTGCCGTCAGCGGTGATGGTATTCACTGGTACGTGCTCAATGCTTCGCCTGACCTGCGCACTCAGATCAACCAGACTCCGGCCCTGCACCCCCGGACCGGCCTGCGCTCAACCCCCATCAGCGGCGTTGTTCTGACCAGCGGCGAAATTGACGCTATAACCGGGCTGCTGACAATGCGTGAGAAGCAGGCCTTCTCTCTCTACGCCACGGCACCCGTACTTGAGCAGCTTGCTGCCAACCCTGTTTTCAACGCGCTTGACCGCACTCTCGTGCCCAGACACGAAATGCACTCCGGCCAGCCCGTTGCCCTGACACCTGCTGGTTTTTCCATCACGCCGTTTGCCGTGCCCGGCAAAGTACCTCTTTACGCTGAGCAGGGCGAAAACCCGGCTGAAATTAAAACAGACGGTGAATTTATCGGCCTCGATATCTCAGACGGCAAACAGCATGTTCTGTTTATTCCCGGCTGCGCCATGATGACTGATGCCCTGCGTGAACGCCTTAAAACAGCCGATGTCGTCTTTTTTGACGGCACATTATGGACTGATGATGAGATGGTCCGCATGGGGCTGGGGCAAAAAACCGGCAGGCGCATGGGGCATATGTCTGTGGCTGACACGCCCGATGGCACCATTGCCACCTTTGCGAACCTGAACATTCCCCATAAAATTCTTATTCATATCAATAACTCTAATCCGATCCTTCTGGCTGATTCGCCCGAGCGTAAACAGGCGAAAGAAGCCGGATGGGATATTGCTTATGACGGTATGAGGCTCACTCTATGACCACACTGCTCACCCCTGATGAACTTGAGGCAGCCCTTCGTACTATCGGTGCAGAGCGCTACCACAACCTGCACCCCTTTCATAAGGCGTTGCATGGCGGCAGGCTCACCAGAGGGCAAATTCAGGCATGGGCCTTAAACCGCTATTACTACCAGGCCAGTATTCCTGCCAAAGATGCCACGCTGCTGGCCCGCCTGCCCACCCCCGAACTGCGCCGCGAATGGCGCCGCCGGCTGATTGACCATGACGGCACAGAGCCCGGCACCGGCGGAGTGGCCCGCTGGCTTAAACTGACTGAGGGGCTGGGCCTCGATACAGCATATGTTCAGTCACTCGACGGGCTTTTACCCGGAACGCGCTTTGCAGTTGATGCCTATGTGCACTTCGTACGCGATAAATCAGTTCTCGAAGCCATTGCCTCCTCTCTGACAGAGCTGTTTTCACCCACCATCATCAGTGAACGCGTGTCAGGCATGCTGCGCAACTATAGTTTTATCACTGAAGAAACACTGGCTTATTTTGCACCGCGCCTGACCCAGGCACCGCAGGATTCAGCTTTTGCTCTGGCTTATGTCAAAGAACATGCCCGCACTGTCGAACAGCAGCAGGCTGTGATCAATGCCCTTAAGTTTAAATGTGGCGTGCTGTGGTCAATGCTTGATGAGCTTGATTATGCCTATGTTGCCCCCGGGCATATTCCTCCGGGCTCGTTCCGCCCGCAGGACGACCGATGACACAGGCTGACGGCACTTTTTCAGCCTGCACGGTGCTGCGTTTTGCGCGCGGCACCCGCCTGCAGTTCGACCGCGTGCGTGAGCGGTGGTTCATTCAGGCGCCGGAGCGTGTTTTTCTGGTTGATAACATTGCCGCCGAAATTTTGCAGCTGGCTGATGGTGAGCGCTCTCTGGGCGATATCAGCACGATACTGCATGAAAAATTTACAGCCCCGTATGATGTTATTCTGGCTGATGTGCTGCGTATGACCCGTGACCTGGCTGAAAAACAGGTATTACAAACCGTATGACAGCCACTCCCCCACCTCCAATGAGCCTGCTGGCTGAGCTGACCCATCGCTGCCCGCTGCAATGCCCCTATTGCGCTAACCCGGTTGAACTCGAAACCCGCGCCCGCGAGCTGGACATAGCAACCTGGATCCGCGTGTTTGAAGAAGCCGCCGCAATGGGCGTGTTACAGGTTCATTTTTCCGGTGGGGAGCCCATGGCTTTTCAGGGGCTGCCAGAGCTTGTGCAGGCCGCGTCACGCCTTGGGCTTTATACAAACCTGATTACCTCAGGCGTTTTACTAACCGCTGAAACGCTTAAGCCGCTGTATGATGCGGGTCTGGACCACGTGCAGCTCTCTTTTCAGGATGCTGACCCGAACGAAGCCGAGCGTATTGGCGGCATGGCCGGAGCTCAGGCAAAAAAACTTGAAGCCGCACGCCTGGTCACTGAGGCAGGTCTGCCCCTTACTCTTAACTTTGTTATTCACCGGCAAAACATCAGCAATGTCCCTGCTATGCTGAACATGGCCGAACAGCTCAAAGCCCGCCGCGTTGAAGTTGCTCACACACAATATTATGGCTGGGGCCTGAAAAACCGCGATGCCCTGCTTCCCTCCCGTGCACAGCTTGAAGAAACTGAAGAGGCTGTCGCACAGGCGCGCCTGCGTTTTGGCTCACGCATTACCGTTGATTTTGTAACCCCTGATTATTATGCCGACCAGCCCAAACCCTGCATGGGCGGATGGGGACAAAAGTTTATCAATATTTCACCCGCGGGTGCTGTTCTGCCATGTCACGCTGCTGAAAGTATTCCCGGGCTGACTTTTCCTTCCGTCAAAGATTCTTCACTCGAAGAGATCTGGTATCGTTCCCCGCTGTTCACTTTATACCGTGGCACAGACTGGATGCCCGCCCCCTGTCGCTCATGCAGTCAGAAAGAAATTGACTGGGGTGGCTGCCGCTGCCAGGCTCTGGCTCTGACCGGCGATGCAGGCAACACCGACCCTGTTTGTAAACAGGCACCCGGCCATTCGGCCATACAACAGGCCATTGCAGACAGACCTGAAACACCTCCCCCTCTGATTTACCGGCGATATGGCAATATAAAAACTACCGGGTAATAAAGTCTGTATTACCCGACCTGCCTGAGCACAAAATACGAACACCTTAATTAATAATAAATAATTTTTAATAAAAATTTGATATATCAACAAAACTCTTCTCTGTTTTGTCATGAACAATATTTTCACATGCTGTAAAATGTAACTAAAAAATAAAAAAACTCCCTTTATATATACATAATATTATCTCAATATCTTCCCCGCACGCTCAGTGTTATGTTAAGAATAAAATAGCGTATGAGTAATATGTGGCCTCTGACTTTCATTGTGACAGCCATGCCAGCCTGTAAGCGGAAAGATTCGAGATGAGATGCATTAAGAAAATAGCACTATGCAGCAGTATTCTTTTTCTGAGCGGGTGCTATAATCTGGGCTCTCACAGGCTCGGCAGAGATGTTGAGCAATACTCAGATTCGATGATTGAATCGAACAAACAACAAACTCTGCTCAACCTCGTACGCCTGCGCTATGCTGACGCCCCCGGCATGCTGAATACAACGCAGGTTATCTCAGGCTATCAGCTACAACAAAGCTCGTTCCTGGGGGTTGCCTCTGATACTTTCCCCATCCGGCCTAATGGCGGGATAGCAGGACAGTTTCAGGAAACACCGACCTTCACCTTCCAGCCTGTTACGGGTGATGCCTACGCATACAGCTTCCTTCGCCCGCTTCCCCCTGCAACCCTGCTCCCGCTGGCTATGGGCGGGCTGCCCATTGATATTCTGCTGCGTCTGTCAGTTCAGTCTGTCAATATGATGAGCAATAACAGGCCATTTTCTAAAAATTCTGATGACCTGACAGCGGCAGCTAATACACAGACCACCGAGTTCCTTGAGCTGATTCACGACCTTCGTGTGCTGCAGGCAGCCGGGCTGCTCAGTATTCAGCTTGAACAGGATAAAGCATCCGCCACTGACAAAACACCACCTCACAGCCGCGTTTACCTCAGCCTCACTGCAACAGATGACGCCCATCTGCTGGCGATCGAGCAAAAGGTAAAAAAGCTTCTCCATTTCTCCTCCCGCTCTTCCCGCGTCGAGATTGTTTATGGTGTGGGAGAGGCTCAGCCCGGTGAGGTCAGACTGCTAACCCGCAGCATGCTCAGCATTCTGGGGCAGGTTGCCTATCAGATCCAGATTCCCGATGACGAGATCTCTTCAGGCAGCACACGCAGAAATAATACTTCACAGAATGAAGAGGACCAATCTCTTATTAAAGTTTACTCATCGCACAAACGACCACATCATGACTTCGTCTCTGTGCATTATGACGACTATTACTACTGGATTGATAAAAGAGACTTTGACAGCAAACTGGCATTTACCATGATGCAAATGCTGTCTGAGCTTTCCAAAACAACTCAGAACCCGGGTTCTGTCGTCACTATTCCGGTCAACAGATAGCCTTTTCTAAACAGCCCCAGCAGAACGTAATGCCGTAACTCTGCAGGGTCAGCTCTTTTTTGCGGCTGAATAAGGATCGTTCTCATGACATCGAACTCTGCCTCTGATCATTCTCTGATCAGCACATCACTGGCAACGCCAGCTCTGCGCTCTGACAACTGGCTGAATGTTCTGTACCTTGCACGGAACTGGGCTGAAGCCTCTTCAAAAACAGACAGCATCAAAAAAGATCTGAGTGCTGCCCTGACAAAACTTGAAGAAATTGACCTGTTCTTTGCCTATCCTGGCACAGCCCTGCTGGCCCGCCTGAAACAATGGCTGGAGGAAGATGATGCCAAGGCATTCCTGCGCCTGGCACAGCGTATTTCGACAACCATCGTGTCACAGAAATACCACCGCGATGTCAGCGCATGGAACCTTGAAGAGCTTGAGGATGAACCCGTTAACCGCCTGCCTCAGGCCCTGACACATATTAAGAACAAACCTTATTTTGAAGTTCTGAGCGTGGTGCCTCATGCACAGTCACGCTGGCAGCATATTCAGGAAGAAGCACGTGGTGTGCGCCGCCCTGAAGACGAGTTTATTTATCAGACAGTCATTGTGGGTAACGCCCCTGATGCTCTGACAGCTATTCTGATTAACCCTGATATCAGCGCCGTTGTTCTTTACGAAGGGTTTGCTGCTCATGCTGCAAACGAAAACCCGCTGCTTGATGTGTTCAACACCGTTATTGACCTCTCCGCCTCTGACGATGAAATTCTGACACTGCGCCTTGCCCAGGCCATTAAAAAAATTCGCCCTGAGCTTGATATCTACCTGCTGAGTGACAGAAATATTGAAGCGCTGGCCGGCAAACCGGAATGCCATTTTATCAACCGCATCTTCTATCAGATGGAAGAGCCGCTTGAGCTGCATCTTTCCATTCTTGAAGGTATCCGCAACCGTTATAAAACGCCTTTCTTTGACAATCTGAAACGGTATGCACAGCGGCCAATAGCCACATTCCATGCTTTGCCGATTGCCCGGGGTAAGTCTGTCTTTACCTCCAACTGGATCAGTGACATGGGCGAGTTTTATGGCCCTAACCTCTTCCTGGCAGAAAGCTCAGCCACAACCGGCGGGCTCGACAGCCTGCTGGAACCCACAGGTAACATCAAAGAAGCTCAGGCCCTGGCCGCAAAAGCCTTTGGTGCCGATCACTCTTTCTTTGTCACGAATGGCACCTCGACCAGTAACAAGATGGTCCTTCAGGCTCTTCTTGCCCCGGGCGATATCGTTATTCTCGACCGCAACTGTCACAAATCACACCATTATGGCTGTGTGCTGGCAGGGGCTCAGCCTTACTATGTTGAGGCCTTCCCCCTGGCACAATACTCTATGTATGGCGCTGTGCCTCTGCGCACCATCAAGACAGCCTTGCTTAAACTCAAAGCACAGGGCGAGCTCGACCGTGTTAAGATGGTTGATCTGACCAACTGCACTTTCGATGGCCATGTGTATGACACCCGCCGGGTCATGGAAGAATGTCTGGCTATCAAACCAGACCTCGTCTTCCTGTGGGATGAAGCCTGGTTTGGTTTTGCACACTGGTCACCTCTGCTGCGCCAGCGCACAGCCATGGGTGCTGCCGCTGTCCTGACCGAAAGCCTCAAACAACCAGCCGCCCTGAAAGCATGGGAAGATCAGCAGAAAAAACTGGGGAACGCACCAGATGATAAAACCCTGCTGAACACCCGCCTGGTGCCAGACCCGCGGGCTGTGCGCCTGCGCGTGTATCAGACCAACTCTGTGCATAAATCTATGTCTGCCCTGCGTCAGGGTTCGATCGTTCTGGTCAGGGATGTTGACTTCGAACATGTCGAGGCCCAGTTCCACGAGGCCGTGTTTACCCATGCCTCAACCAGCCCGAACCTTCAGATCATTGCCTCACTCGACGTGGCCCGCCGCCAGATGCAGCTGGAAGGATATGGCCTGGTCAGCAACGCTGTGCAGATTTCGCTTGAAATCAGAAAGCAGGTTAACAGCCACCCCGTCATCTCCAGATATTTCAAGGTGCTCGACAGCTCTGAGATGATTCCTTCTGCTTACCGTCCTTCAGGCATTACCTGCTACAACAGCCATGATATCAGCTGGGACAAAGCAGCGCAGGCCATTAAAGAAGACGAGTTTATGCTTGACCCGACCCGTATGACACTCTTCTGTGGTCATGCCGGGTTTGACGGCACCACTTTCAAAAATATCCTGGCTGATAAATTTAACATTCAGCTTAACAAAACATCGCGTAACAGCGTTCTTCTTCAGTCCAACATCAACAATACACGCAGTGACATAGCGCTGCTCATTCGTGTTCTGGTTGAAATTGCTCTTGATCTCGATAACAAAATTACCGAGAACGCCAACGACTATAAAAAAGCTTTCAGACTGAAAGTGCGTGAACTGGTTGAAGACCTGCCAGAACTGCCTGATTTCAGCCGCTTTGATGATCGTTATCGCGAAAAACCTAAAGCTGACACCCTGCATGGCGACATCCGCCGCGCGTTCTATGATGCCTATAAAGAGAGCGAGTGCGAATACATTCCGCTTGATGACCCCGAAATTGATAAACGCCTTAAATCAGGGCCAGTGCTGGTTTCAGCCAACTTTGTTATTCCCTACCCTCCTGGCTTCCCCATCATGGTGCCCGGGCAGGTCATTACTCAGGGCATTGTTGATTTTATGCGTAAGCTTGATGTCAAAGAAATTCATGGCTTCAACAAAAACCTGGGCCTGAAACTGCTTAAACGCACAGCAGGCAAAGACAAAAAGAAATAAAATTCATGCGCTGGCTATACCTCCCCCGGATAACACCGGGGGAGGTATATTTTTGTGCTCCTCAACGCAGGCCATCTTACAGGTAAAAGGAGAGCCTACAGATGATCTTACACTGGATTGCTGAAACGCTTCGTTCAGCTCCGGAGCTGGCAATTTTTCTGACACTTGCTATCGGGTTTTGGGTAGGTTCACTCAAATTTTCAAGTTTCAGCCTGGGTGCTGTTACGGGCACTCTGCTCGTTGGTGTTCTGATCGGTCAGCTCGGCATTACCATTTCCCCTCAGGTAAAATCTGTTTTCTTCATTCTGTTTTTGTTTGCTGTCGGGTTCGGTGTGGGGCCACAGTTTGTCAGAGGCATTGCCAATGACGGCCTGCCTCAGGCTTTATTTGCTGTCGTTATTTCTCTGCTGTGCCTGGGCTCTGTCTATCTGGCAGCCGTAATGTCAGGCTATGGCCCTGGCATGGCCGAAGGCCTGCTTGCCGGGTCACAGACCATCTCAGCTTCGATCGGCCTTGCGACAGATGCCATAAACCGTACAAACCTGTCTCCTGAGCATATTCAGTCAGAGCTTAATGCCATTCCGGTTGCCTATGCCGTGACCTACCTGTTTGGCACTGTAGGCACCGGCTGGATGCTGGCTTTTCTTGGCCCGAAGCTGCTCGGCATCAATCTGACGCAGGAATGTCAGCGTTATGAACGCGAAATGAGCATTAAGCCTGATGATGACCATGCTGAAACCGCCTGGCACGAATATATTGTACGTGCCTACAAGCTGGAAACAGCAGGGCTTATTGCAGGCAAAACCGTAGCTGAGGCTGAGCAGGAGAGTGAAGAACGTCTCTTTCTTGAAAACCTTCGCCGTAACGGCAAAATCATCACGTTTGATAATAACACCGTTTTACAGCAGGGTGATATTGTTGCCGTCTCTGGCTCTCATGAGGCTCTGGTCTACTGGTCAAACCACGCTGAAGAAGTGGCTGACCGCGAGCTGATTGATATACCGGTTGAAACCGTCAATGTCATTGTTACCAGCAAACAGATTAACAGCAGCAAGCTTATTGACCTGGCACGCGCACCATATGCCCACGGTATCTATATTAACTCGATCCGCCGTGGCTCTATGAGCGTTGAAATCCCTGCTCTGCCTCAGACCGTTATTAACCGCGGAGATATTATCTCCGTGACAGGCACACGCCGTAATGTCGATACGCTGATTAATGCTGTTGGCTATGCTGACCGCCCGACCAACGTCACAAGCATGGTCATGGTGGGAGCTGGCATTTTTGTCGGCGGCCTGCTTGGTTCCATAGTCCTGCCCGTTGCTGGTATCCCCATCACGCTCTCAGCCTCAGGCGGTGCACTGATTGCCGGCCTTATTCTGGGATGGCTGCGCAGTGTTACACCTAAACTGGGTAACATTCCCGCTGCTTCTGTCTGGTTTATGAACACGGTCGGGCTCAACATTTTTATTGCTGTTGTGGGCATTTCTGCTGGCCCAACCTTCATTACAGGATTAAAGGAAGCAGGCCTGAGTGTCTTTTTCTGGGGTGTTTTTGCCACCGCCTTTCCGATGCTTCTGGCACCACTCATTGGCAAGTATATTTTCCGCTTTGACCCGGCCATCAACCTTGGCTGCTGTGGTGGTGCACGTACCAGCACAGCCTCTGTTGCGATGATTGCTGACGTCGCTAAAAGTAATGTGCCAATGCTTGGCTATACTGTGCCTTATGCTGTCAGCAACACATTACTGACGATGTGGGGGCTTGTGATTGTACTCCTGCTGACGTAGTAACAACACGCAAAGTATACACAAAGTTCATGCCGGCAACCGTAACATTGATTGCCGGCAAAATTTATATTATGTTTTCTTACGATACAAAAGACAATTTTTTCCTAACATAAAACGGCAGACTGTTTATATAAAATTATTAATCTGCTTTAGAGAAATTTATTGGAATAGCCTCTGTTTTATGGTTTGATAAAGTGAACAAAATCAATCAGATTACTAAAATAATCTCACAAAAGGTAACTTTAAAATCCATGCTTCTGGTGCCTTTTCTTTCCCTTCTGAAAAAGAAATTCACGCACAGATATTCCTTCACGGCCAGTAATATAGCCCCTGCGCTGATACCGTTTTTTCTGAGCGGATGTGGTTTTAATGTTGCTCCCTCCTTTCCGATTGTCGGGGCTTATTTCCCGTCATGGATGCTCTGCGCCCTGATCGGGGTTTGCTCTGCCCTTTGTCTTCGTATCCTTTTTCTTCTCATTGGCATTGATGCCTGGCTCAGCTTTCGTTTGTTTACTTACGTATCGCTTGGCACCATCATCGCCCTTGTCTTCTGGCTGGTTGTTTTTGGCCCATGAATACTGAATCTCCCTCGCAGAGCCCGCTAAAAAAATATACGGGTGTCTTTGTTGCTCTCATCTCCATTGCTGCAGCAACCGCTGTCACCCTGTATGTTGCCAGTCGCGATGATAACTATCCAACCAGTGACAGCGCTGCAATTGCTGCTGAAGTCGTGCATGTGGCCGCGGTTGTAGGCGGGCGCATGACAGAACTGCATGTGGTCATCAACCAGCATGTCAATAAGGGTGACCTGCTCTATGTCATTGACCCTGAGCCCTATCAGCTGGCTGTACGTCAGGCTGAAGCCAGTGTTGCCCTTTCAAAAGCCAGCCTCGCTGACCAGCAGCGTATGCTGGCTGTCAGACAGGCGCAGGCTGCCATAGCCCATGACCAGCTGAACAGAGCCGAGAAAAATAACGCACTGGCTGACCGCACGACCGCGCGCCTTGAACCTCTGGCGAAACGTGCCTTCATCCCCTGGCAGCAATATGACCAGGCCCGTGTGACACAAAATGACACCAATATTTCTGTCATTCAGGCCCGCAAGCAGTCAGAAGCATCAGACGTTGCTATTGGCAACCTTGATACCCCGACAGCTGCTGTTGCTGTCAACGAAGCGGCACTGGCGCAGGCCCGCTATCAGCTCCGTCAGACACGTATTTACGCACCTGAAAGCGGCTATATTACCAGCCTGACCGTTAAGGCCGGCGAGGTGCTGGCACCCTCCCAGGTATTATTTACGCTGATCGTTGATGACCAGTGGTATGCCATCGCCAACATACGCGAGCTTTACCTGCGGGCTATCAAACCGGGAGACTGTGCAACCGTTTATTCTATGATCGACCGCAGCGTACCTCTTGAAGGGCGGGTCGCAAGTATTGGCTGGGGCGTCATGTCAGGAGATGGCATCGATCTCAGCCGGTCTTTACCTTACATACCGCGCCAGATGGACTGGGTCCATGTTGCGCAGCGTTTCCCCGTTCGTATTAAGCTTGTGAACCCACCCTCTCTGCTTATTCGTATGGGGGCAACTGCCTCGGTCGAGATTCGCCATGGCTCCTCCTGTCATTAAAATTTTTTCCCCGCCACTTACAGCCAGAAGCGTGTGGCAACTGATATGTGACCCCGCACCTGGCAGACTGGGTTATGCACTGCGTATGGCAGCAGGGTGTACGGCATCCACCCTGGCTGGCGAGATATGGCAGGTACCAGACCTGGGGGTGACAGCTCTTGTCACCATGGCCATATGGCAAAAAGACCGGGTAACAAACATCATTGTTGCCATACTGGTTAATATTCTGGTCGGGCTGCTGCTTTGCCTGATTTTTGTAATGGTCACATTTACCCTTGATGGCCCGGTCGTTTTTGTTTCGTGTATTTCTGTTCTGTCTTTTTGTTTTTTCTTTCTGTCCTCGGCAAGCAAGCTCAAACCAGTAGCCTACCTTCTCGGGCTGATTACAGTATTCGGGCTGGTTGTTCTTGAGAACATCCCTATTGGCGAACTGATTACACGTGCGCTGCTCTATACGTATTTATTTACCCTGGTTCCGGGAGCTGTTCTGATCATCCTGGGCATGCTGATCTGCCCCTCACCGCACCATTTTTTAACGCTGGAAATTGCCGCACGTATACGCCTGAGCATTAAACTGCTTAGCGAACACCCGGATAAAAATACCCTGGCACATGCAACCTCTCTGCTGCGCAAGGGTGCGGCTCCCATGCTTAAAATGGCAAAACTGTCAGGGCTGGAGCGCATGTGGGACAAGCATGAGCTGGCCTGCCTGTCACAGGCTGCACGCTGTTCTGTTACAATTCTTGCTATTGCCAGAGCAGAATCCTGCCGCGCAGAGCGACCTGCCCTGCCGGCAGAGCTGATTAAAACAATGACTCAGATGGCAGAAATTCTTGAAAAAGAAAAATGCCCTTCATGCCGTGATGTCTCAGTTACAGACAACGAGTATGCGGCCTATCAGTCTCTGTCTGAGCTACT
This sequence comes from Acetobacter sp. DmW_043, assembly GCF_002153485.1. Classification (NCBI taxonomy): domain Bacteria; kingdom Pseudomonadati; phylum Pseudomonadota; class Alphaproteobacteria; order Acetobacterales; family Acetobacteraceae; genus Acetobacter; species Acetobacter sp. DmW_043. The sequence continues at coordinate 109,954 of NZ_JOMN01000003.1, forward strand.
GTCGGTTTTTACACAGCCTGACACCACACCTGCGGCCAGCAAACCTAAAGCCAAAAAAGAAAAAACCGGTTTCTTTAGCGCTGATGCTTTTACCAATCCTGAACATGTCCGGTTTTCTCTCAAAGGTACGGCTGCAGTTATGTGCAGTTATGTGCTCTTTCGGTCGGTGACCTGGCCAGGCATTCATACCTGCATTATCACCTGCTTCATTGTTGCGCAGCCAACAATGGGGGCCATGATCTCCAAACTTACACTGCGTATTATTGGTGCCACAATAGGCGGGGCGATAGGTATTTTATCAATTATTTATCTTTTACCACATATGAACGGAATAACGGCATTCCTTATCATGGTATTTGTGGTCTCTCTGCTTGCAGCATGGATCAAAAGCGGTGATGAGCGCATTGCCTATGCCGGCTTTCAGATAGCACTGGCCTTTGACCTGAGTGACCTCAGCTCATTTGGGCCGACAAGCAACATGACAACCGCCCGTGACCGTGTAATTGGTGTTCTTATTGGTAATTTTCTGACTTATGCCATGTACACCAGTTTCTGGCCCACAAGTGCCTATAAAAGCATTGCAGGGCAGCTTGATAAGGTTACCGGTATCCTTAAAAAACTTCAGGCCGCACCAGACCTGAAAACACAGACAGATTGCCTCATGACTTTACAGCCAGCTATTGCCGAAGGCGAAATCTCCGTAGAATTTGCTGAAGCTGAACCAGCCAATATACGGGCAGGAATGACAAATCTGCATGCTTTTAAGGCGGCCTTTCATGATGCAGACCTGATGTCTACGGAAATTATAGAAGGACACAACCCGCCAGGCATCTCACACCGTATCGAGACTATGGAAAGCCTGACACCATGAAATCCCGCTGCTCTCTGCGTGTTCTGACCGCCATGGCTCTGACACTGACAGGCTGTGCCACATCTGAACTCTCAACCGCACCAGCACGCTATAACAGTCCCTGGTCGCCCAGTGTTGCCTCCGACGGTGCTGTTGTGGCAGCAGGCAGACAGCATAAAAAAGGGCTTACACTCCCTGCTGGTTATGTTCTGCCCTCTGACTTTAAAGCGCTCGCTGCCGGCACTTCATCCGTTCTGCCACCGCGAACCGGCAAACCTTACTCGCTGCCCGACCTGATTGATGTGGCCCAGTCCGCCAATCCTGATACCAAAAAATCGTGGGAAGCCGCTCGTAACGCAGCTCTTGCTGTGGGCATTATCAAGAGCACATATCTGCCTTACCTCTCTGCAGCTGTTGTCGGCGGCTGGTCACGGAGCAGAAGTGACAAAACTAACGCGTCACTTACCGGAGATGGCTATGAACTCAATGCTGACGGCACACCAGGCCGGCAAAGCCATGGCGCAGGAGAAGTACAGACACTGAGCATGAAGTGGCTTTTATTTGACTTTGGCCGCCGTGAAGCTCTCGTACGTTCAGCCCGTGAGTTACAGCTTGCTTCTAACGTGATTTTCACCGCGGCGCACCAGAAGGTCATGTATGGCGTTACAATTGCCTTTTATACACACGCGGCAGCCGCTTCACGCATTAAACTGCTCCGCATAGCACTCGAAAATGCCCGCCATATACAACAGGCCGCTGAAGCCCGGCTAAGACATGGTCAGGGCACTATTGTTGATGTCACACAGGCACAGCAGGCTACAGCTCAGGTTGAGCTGCGCCTGGTACAGGCTGAAGGTGAAAGTGAAAACACCTATGTCAGCCTGCTGACAGCCGCTGGTGTTTCAGCTGACTCTCATATTACATTTGAAGATGTCTCAGGCCGCCCACTTTCACTCGATGATGTGCGCATGAGCGATAATATGGTGAAAGCTGCAGTCGCACGCCGCCCTGATGTTCTGGCCGCCTATGCAGCAGCCCGTGCAGCCCGCCACCAGGTAACCGCAGCGCGCGATGCTTTTCTGCCAAGTATTTTTACAACAGGTAATATATCATATTCTACCGGGCATATGGCGCTGAGCTCTGTCCCTGGTGCTGGTAATGATGCGACACTCAACCTGTCAGGCAGCCGGTTCAGCTCACTGATACTGGGGGGGGTCAGCATCCCCATTTTTGATGGTGGTCTTAAAGCTGCTCTGCTTAAACGTGCGCATAACCAGGAAGAAAGTGCTAATGCCACCCTGAAACAGACCGTTAATGAGTCGATCAAACAAATTGTCACGGCAGAAAACGCTCTGCACACAAGTCTGAGTGCTTACAATGCAGCGGGCAGGCTGTACACCGCCTCACAAACAAGCTTTGATGCCTCATTTACGGCCTATACGCATGGTGCAGGCTCTGTCACACAGGCCGAAATGGCCCGGAATGGTCTGCTCGATTCAACCATCAGCCGTTCAGATGCTTATTATGCAGCACTGATTGCCGCAGCAAGCCTTGCCTTCAGCACAGGTTCTCTTGGGTAAAATTACCTACAAACTGTCATTTAACGCGTTACCTGCATGAGGGCAGACTGGCACTTTCACTCTGTCTCCCTCAGAGGACAAAAGAAAGCTGATCTGATGACAAAACCACATGCTCTGCTGACCTGCCTGGTCACACTGTCAGTCACCTCTTATGCATTTTTGAGCCAGCCCCACGCAGCCTCGGCCCGCGAGGCGTCGCCTCCTGCACATACCCTCACTATTCAGCAGGCTGTTGACCGGGCCTATACCCGCTATAAAGCGGTATCAGACGGTGCAAATGCCTCATATATCCCCTATCTGGCCAAAGCAGACACAAAATTATATGGCATTGCGGTGGTCACCACTGACGGTAAAATCTTTAAAGCCGGTGATGCCGATTATCTCTTCCCGGTTGAATCAATCGCTAAGGTCTTCACTCTGGCTCATGTGCTCAAAGCACAGGGGACAGACGTTATTCAAAAAAAGATCGGGGTCAATGCGACCGGCCTGCCTTTTAACTCTGCTCTGGCTGTTGAACTCAATAACGACAAACTCACAGGCAGCCCTCCGCCCGGCAACCCGCTGGTAAATGCCGGCGCCATTGCCACAGCCAGCCTTGTTGAAGGTCATTCACCCGAAGCGAAATGGGAGAGTGTGCTCAGTACAGCCTCTGCCTTTGCCGGGCGTCAGCTGGCGTTAAACAAAGACGTATACACCTCTGAAATGGCTGATAATCAGCATAATCTGGCAATAGCCATTCTGCTGCAAAGCTATAACTACCTCTATGCTGACCCGACTGAGACAATCGACCTGTATACGCGCGAATGCTCCTATAATGTCTCAGCACAGGACCTAGCCGTTATGGGAGCCACACTGGCCAGCGGTGGCACCAACCCTGTGACTCATAAAAAAGTTACTGATGCCACAACCAGCGCGCGTGTTCTGGCAGTTATGGCGACGGCCGGCCTTTATAATACCTCGGGCGAGTGGCTTTATAATGTTGGCCTGCCAGCAAAAAGTGGTGTCGGCGGCGGTATTGTAGCGGTTGTGCCGGGCAAAATGGCTATCGCAGTTTACTCTTCAGCTCTTGATACAGCGGGTAACAGCGTACGTGGCCAGCTGGCTATTCAGTCTGTTGCACATGATCTGAAGGTGAGTATATTCCAGATAAACACAAATTAATCTTTCACCAGAAACGCATTGGTTCTCTTATGCAGGAAACGCTCTTAGCCCTTTCTCTCATCGCCATTACGGGGCTCACCGGAGTGACTGCACGCATGCTCAGACTGCGTGTACCAATGCCTTTGATCCAGATTACTGTAGGTGCCGGCGCCAGCCTTGCCGGGCTCAATGTCGGCCTCGACAGTGAACTGTTTTTACTTTTGTTCATTTCGCCACTTTTGTTTGCTGACGCCTACTGCATTCCCATGCGTGAGTTTGGTGAACTGCGAAACACCATTTTTGCTATGGCCATCGGTCTGGTGATTGTCAGCACAGCAGGTGGCGGCATGATTCTGCACTGGCTGATGCCTGCCATACCCCTGGCAGCAGCATTTGCGCTGGCGGGTGCGCTCTCTCCCACTGATGCTATTTCCGTCTCAGGTATTCTGCGCGGCGGGAGCGTGCCTCCCCGCCTGTTAAATCTGTTGCAGGGAGAAGCCCTTCTTAACGATGCCTCTGGTCTGGTGTGTTTTAAGTTTGCCGTTGCAGCAACAACAACCGGGCTGTTCTCACTCAAAACAGCTTCTGCCAATTTTGTATGGGTTGCTGCAGGCGGTATTGTCACTGGCATTGTCATTGGTTTCCTGCTGAGCCGGCTTGAAGCGTTTCTCCTCAGGGCCGGCCTGAACGACCCCTCAAGCTACACACTGCAAACTCTGATGGCACCATTCGCCATCTATCTTATTGCTGAACACATCGAAACATCGGGTATTCTGGCCGTTGTTAGTGCCGGCATGACCATGCGTATGAGCGGGATTATGAACAAAACCCGTATTGAAACCAGGCTACAGACAACAGCGGTCTGGGAGATTGCAGGTTTCACGCTCAATGGCATTGTTTTTTTACTGCTTGGTCTCCAGCTGCCCTCACTTATCGTGCATGCTCAGCAGGTCAGGCTCGATGGTGGATTTTCCCCGTGGGAAATTCCTCTTGCCATCATAGCGCTACAGGTCACCATGAGCCTGATCCGGTTTATATGGGTTGTCCTGTCTGATGGCTGTCAGCACCTTGTCGCACATCTGCGGCAACGCATTTACGCTGTGCTTTCATGGCCCGAAAAACTGGTGCTGGCACTGTCAGGCACGCGGGGAACGATCACTCTGGCCGCAGTGCTTTCTCTGCCGGGAGACACGGAATTTCCTGAACGGGCGTTGATTATCACCATTGCCGCAGGCGTTATTGTTACCTCACTCCTCCTCGCCAGTTTCTCCCTGCCTTATATGCTCAAAATCCTTCCCGCCCAGGGAGAATCCGGCAATGCCGCTCAACAGGAAATAGATGATACCCGCGCGACGCTGGTAACGACAGCAATTACACTCCTGCAACGTGAAGCAACCCGAAACAGCGATAGTGCTAATAAAATCACGCCGGATATGCAGCTGGCTCACGATACAGCCGTTCCTCTGCTTTTACATGAATATCAGGAGCAGCTGCAGTCACTCGACAGCCAGCAGTCTAACCCTGACAAAGAACATGAATTCTCACTGCGCAACCGTCGTGCAGAACTGGCATTACGCCTGATGATTATTCGTGCGCAGCGCGATACGCTTCACCGGCTGCTTCGCAAAGGAAAAATCAATAACTCGACAGAAAGCATTTTTGTTCGTGAAATGGATATCCACGAACAGGAGCTGCATAACGAGGCAAAGGCGCTGCCTCACGCAAGCACACCTTAACCAGGGCTTTACTCAGCCCTGGCCATAAAAACAGTCTCAGACAACACTCAGTTTTACGTCAACATTGCCGCGTGTTGCGTTAGAATACGGGCAGACATGGTGGGCTTTTTCAACCAGTGCCTCAGCTGCCTTACGCTCAACACCAGGTAATGACACAGCCAGAGCAACTGTAATGCCAAAGCCGCCCTCGTCGCGCGGACCGATACCCACCTGAGATGTTACTGACGCATCTGCCGGTACTTTATCACCGTCTTTAGCGGCAACAGCCTTCATCGCACCCAGGAAACAGGCCGCATAACCTGCAGCAAACAGCTGCTCAGGATTATTCCCTGCCCCACCGGCCCCACCAAGTTCTTTCGGTGTTGATAAATCAACCTTAAATGCACCATCTGTCGTTTCAGCATGACCTTCGCGGCCACCTGTTGCCCGTGCCTCTGTACTATAAAGAACTTTGACTGACATAGCTTTTCTCTTTTCAAACAGAATTGAGTGCATAGCGCCTGCACATAGAGGTATCTGAGTTTAAAAACACAGATAGTACCGCTGACAGCAGGATACAGGCCTGAGGGCTGACAAAACAAGCCGCCTCATTGTCAAGATCGTGCGACCTGCCCTGGTGTGGCATAACAGGCCATTTTTACATTATATTATCCGTCCTTCACCTGAATGCAGGGCATAGATTTTTCCTGTAAAACCTGGCAGAGCCCCCTGGCCTGATGGCCATTATTTGCAATCAGCTGTGCACGGTAAAAAGACTTCCCGGCGACTGAGACAGGCATAACCGAAGGAGTAGCCACCACTGAACGGGATGCCAGAACTCTCACACCTTTTTCAGCACTCCGCTTTGCATCAGCATAAGAGGCGAAAGCCCCTATCTGCACCCTGTGGCCCTGCACACCGGCAGTCAGCGCATTATGTGCTGGTAGTGTGGTGACACCAGAGCGCATGGCGGGCGGTGTGGCACTTTTATGCAATGCACCGGCCGGTAACGTCAGCATATGTGGCGCGGGTGACCTGTGCGCACTCGCACCATAAGACACCTCTGCAACCTGCATGGTAGCCGGTGCAACCGGCCGGTAGATAACGGCACGGACAGGCTGCTTTGCTGCGGCTGTTATTGCCGGAGCGTCAAGGTTTGTCTGCGACACAGAGGCCACCATTGCCGGGGCAGCAGGTGCTGCCGGCGCAGTGTCTTCTTCATCAGGCGCGGGGTTCGGGTGTGGGGTGTCACGCTCAACCAGGCATGGTGCGGCAGGGTCATAAGCGGCATTAGCATCACGCAGGCAGCCATCAGCCGTGCGTGTTAACACTGCATTAGTATAGTAAACCTCCGGCGGGCCACTGATGGCATCGGCCTGTGTTGTCGGCCCGGCAACCGAAGCCCACGGGCCGCGCAAAACAACATCACTCCCCAGATTGGGAGTGATAGAAGCTACATAATTCACTGTTTCATCAGGCAGCGGATCACCATTATTCAGGTAAGCTGTCACTCTGTCAGGCCCGGCATTATAGGCAGCAAGAAAACCCGGAGCACCAAATTTGTCATACATCAGGCGGATATAGGCCGTGCCAGCCTGAATGTTGTCATGCGGGTCATAAGGGTCACTGCCCAGACCGTACTGGTCCCGCATATCAGAATATGTGCCCGGCATAAGCTGCATCAGCCCCATTGCCCCGGCATCTGATGTTGTCAGCCCGCCATTGAGATACTGCTGCCCACCTGATTCCTGATGCATGACGGCACGGATCCACTTCTCAGGTAATGAGAAACGCTGCGCCGCCTCCTGTATATAAGGCCCCCACGGGTCACTCGCCGGGCCGGGTGTACTATATGATTTGGTTGCACGTGGCGGATTAATTTCAAACCCTCTCGCTGCCCAGGCCTGTGAAACCGAGCGATAAAGGCGATATGAAGCTGCATCAGCGCTGTCAGAGCCTGTAGCCCACAGCCCGGCACTTACAATCAGAGCAAGCCGGAGCATCAATCTGCACCCGAAAACACTGCCAGACTCTGAAAAATAAGCGCGATATTTCATATGTATATGCCTTACACTCCGACATAACCCGATATGATATTCAGACTATTTTACGGCATAAGTAAGACCGGGTATCTATAAAAATTATGCCATATTCATTTATTTATATAAAATACACACCAAAAAGAAAAATATTATTTATTATTTTACAATAAATAATGATTTATACTTTTACCAGATAAACAGCCCTGCCCCTCAGATGCCCTGCGCCCCCTGAGGCATAAGGCGGAGTATGTGGTTTTTGGCAGGGCACGCCGGTGTTTAAATCATATCCAGAGGCATTTTCCTGACCGGCGGAGGAAAAGCTGCATCCAGCTCAGCAAGGTCATCCTGGGTCAGATTAATCTCCTGCGCTGCGATATTAGCTTTCAGATGCGCAAGAGAAGACGCTTTAGGAATAGCGAGAATATTACGCTGCCTCAGCACCCAGGCCAGGGCAATCTGTGCCGGAGTTGCCGGCCCTGCTGATGTGGTATGCCGTGCAGCAATTTTTTGCAAAGCCGGATGCTGCAGCAGAGCCATCCCCTGCCCCAGGGGAGAGTATGCCATTGTCACAATATTACGAAAACGGCCGGCATCGAGCAGGTCATACTCCACACCACGATGCTCCAGATTATATAAAATCTGGTTAACGGCGCACTCACCCGGGCGGATGTAACGCTCAAGCTCCATCAGGTCATCAACGTCAAAGTTTGAAACACCCCAGCGCTTAATAAGCCCTTTTTCTCTGAGCCGGCGAAAAGCTTCAACCGTCTCGCGCAGGGGCACCGTACCACGCCAGTGCAGCAGATACAGGTCAACACAGCGCAGGCCAAGGCGGCGAAGAGAGGTTGTGCAGGCTGCCTCCATACGTTCAAAAGACGCATTTTCAGGCAGGACTTTGGTAACAACAAAACGGTCAGCTTTGTTGTAGTGCAGCACCTCACCCACAAGACTTTCAGAACGGCCGTGGCCATACATCTCGGCGGTATCAACCACACTCAGACCAGCTTTAAGACCATAACCCAGACTTTCGCGCTCGCGGTCCATCTGCTCACCCTGAATACCCCCCATATTCCATGTGCCCATACCAAGGGCGGGGAGTACAGTGCCGTCAGAAAGTGTGACTGTCCGGGTCATGACGCTCTCTCTTTTGCTCTTCAGGAATGTATCCTGTCACGATAACGCCGGAAATGCTGCTGTATAGGGTACTTTTCAGGTTTTTTCAGGGAGGCTATTTGACTAACACATAATAATCGCTGAACTCCGGCCCGCAATAACAGACCGGAAGACAATAACTCTGCTCATTTTTTTAAATATTTGAAAATACGGCCATCAATAGAGGCAAGACCAAGACCAATGACAGCCATACCCAGTAACGAGCGTGCGGTAATAACCTCCCCCAGTATTCCCCAGCCCAGTAAAAGAGCTGTGACCGGCACAAGAAATGTCACAAGCAAGACGTTTGTTGCACCTGCAACTGCCAGAATATGGAAGAACAGAATATAACCAATAACAGTGCTGAAAAATGAAATGCCGATCAAAGCACCCCATACATCCAGGCCCGGCATGGGCAGCTGCCACGGATGATCAAATAACAAAACAAGCGGCAGCAAAACGAGGGCCGCGCTCGTAATCTGCCCGGTTGCAATTTTAAGGGGCGGTATCGCACTGAAGCGTTTACCAAACACACCGCCAATAGCATAACTTACAGCCGCACCAAGGCTTGCCAGCTCACCCACCAGGCTGTGACCACCCGGCGCGCTAAAGAGGTCACCGCCGACAAGGATCATCACCCCGGCAAAACCAGCCGCAATACCAGCAATTTTAGGCAGAGATAATTTTTCTGTCTCTGTATAAAAATGAGCCACAATAATTGTAAAAACCGGTGTTGTCGCATTCAGAATACTGGCCAGGCCGCTTGAAAGCCTTTGCTCGCCACACACTATCAGCGCAAAAGGCACTGCATTATTAAAAATACCCAGAATAATAAAATCGCGCCACATAGCCCACGAATGCGGCAGCATGTCACGCTTTATCATCAGCCAGATATTAAGAATAAGTGCGGCTATAAACACACGCCCGAAAACAATCAGAAAGACAGGCAGATGAGCCGCAACCATAATCTTGAAAAAGAAGAAGGAAGCACCCCACAAAAAGGCCAGAACAGCGAGCATGATCCATTCACGCCCTCCCATGACAGGCGCGGCAGAAACGCCATTTTCAGGCTGCATACAACACTCCGGACATCAGCTCACTCCCTGAGGGGAACATAAGCCGACGTTCCCCTTTCTTTTCACTGCTCGCCTGCCTACCAGAAGAGCGCGGGCTTTTCATGCGATTTATTTCAGCACAATCCCCTGTTTCATCAGGCCCACACGTGGCATGAGAAGACTCACAGGTCTTTATCAGACAGGGCAGCAAAAGATTTATGACGAAAGTTGGCTTTTATCACCTGACACGCACCAGCGCAGCAGAGGCCCTGCCTCAGCTTTTATCGCGCACGCTTGCCAGTCATAATAAAGCGGCCGTGTGGTGCAGCAGTAAGCCTTTTCTCGAAATGCTCGATAAAGCTTTGTGGGCTGTCTTTACCCCCACATGGCTGCCCCATGGCAAAGCCGGTATTTTAAGGCCCGACCTGCAACCGATATGGCTGACGACCGAAGACGATGTACCCAATGCCGCAAAATTTCTATTTTTGCTTGAAAACCGCACCTGTACAGAAACCACGCCCTTTGAGCGCATTTTCGATCTGTTTGACGGTCATGATGAAAACGCGGTTGCTGCAGCCCGCATACGCTGGAAAACGCTGAAAGACGCAGGACACGAACTCGCCTACTGGCAGCAGCAGGATAAAGGCTGGAAGCAAATGCGCTGAGCCAGAAGGCTCAGCACATAATATGAACTGACGAGATGTATCAGTTCTTTTCGTAATATTTGTGAACCAGAGTGTTCAGCAGGCTCACACCAAAACCGGTTGCGCCCTTAGCCTGGCCAAACTTGCCCTTATCGAGCCATGATGTGCCAGCGATATCAAGATGTGCCCAGGGGGTTTTCTCAACAAAACGGCCCAGAAACTGCGCTGCCGTAATCGCGCCACCTGCACGTCCGCCGATGTTTTTCATATCCGCGATGTCAGATTTAATCAGCGCATCATACTCTTTATGCAAAGGCATACGCCAGACTTTATCACCTGACTTCAGCCCCGCATCAGTCAGCTCAGCAGCCAGCTCATCATTGTTTGAGAACAGACCGGCATATTCTGTGCCCAGGCCCACCACAATGGCACCGGTCAGTGTTGCAAGGTCGATCATGAAAGCTGGTTTCACATGCTCTTCAGCATACCAGAGCAGATCAGCCAGAACCAGGCGGCCTTCGGCATCAGTGTTCAGCACTTCAATCGTTTTACCTGAAGCACTGCGCACAATGTCACCAGGGCGCTGGGCATTGCCTGACACCATGTTTTCAACCAGGCCAACAACACCAACAGCATTAACCGCAGCTTTACGCTCTGCCAGAGCCGCCATCAGACCAACAACGGTCGCAGCCCCTGCCATATCTCCCTTCATCTCATCCATGCCGGCGGCAGGTTTGATAGAGATACCACCTGAGTCAAAGGTTACACCCTTACCAATGAAGGAGAGAGGGGCATCGCCTTTTTTACCGCCGTTCCAGCGGATAATAACGGTGCGGGGAGCATTTGCACTGCCCTGCGCCACGCCCAGAAGCGCACCAAAGCCAAGGCGCTCCATAGCCGGCACATCGAGCACTTCAACCTCAAGCCCAAGGTGACGAAGACCCTGAATGCGTGCGGTGAACTCCTCGGGTGTCAGTACGTTAGCTGGTTCTGTCACAAGGTCACGTGTCAGTGCCACACCATGAGCAACAGCCGCGCGGGCAGCCCATTTTTTCTGCACCTTCTCTGCATCAGCTGTAATAACTGTCACGCTGCTGAGCGCGTGAGCCTTACGGCTTTCAACCGGGTTAAGGTAAACAGAGAAATGATATGCACCATAGGTTGCCCCTAAAGCAACGTCAGCAGCATGAGGCAGCTCACCGGTGGCAATGGTAATTTTCTCGGTTTTTCTGAGAGCTGATGCTGCCAGGCTGCCTGCCTGCTCAGCTTTAAGAGCATCAAAAGCTTCAGCTTTACCCACACCGGCCAGTACAACACGGTCAAACTTACCGCCAGGCGCCAGCACGGTAACAATCTTACCTTCTTTGCCGGTAAATTCTTCTGCCTCTGCTGCCCGGGTGAGAACGCCACCGGTCATGTCATCAACGGTTTTAAACAGCGGAGATGTCGTCTGCCCTTCTGCCACCAGCAGAACAAGCGAACCACCAGGCGCGATTGCCTCGGAAGAAAATGAAATATTCAACATAAAATTAAGGTCCTCATAACGCATAACGGTAGCCCCAACATGGAGATGATCGGCACGACTGACAAGGTACCTGTAAAAACTGTTATCGCCCGCAAACAGCCCCTGATGCAAAAAAGACGACCCGCTTCAGCGCATACCCCAACCCGTTTACCTGACAGCGAAACAGCCTGTGCAAAGGATGAAATATTGTTTGCAGAATGCCCGCACCCGCTTCAGCCAGGCAGAAACCATGAAAGCTGCGGCTCCGCTCTGACTGAGGCTCATACAACGCAGGCTGCCTGATAATCAGATATTCCTGCCGAATTGAGGGCATGACGGTTCGGTTAATTTGCCGTATAACCGCTGGCATGAACACGCACACTGACGCACACCTCCTGGCTCTGGCTGCACAGCTTGCTGAAGAAGCCGCCGACATTATCCGCACAATCCGTGCCCGCGGCTTCGAAATTCAGACAAAGGCTGACACCTCTGTCGTGACCGAAGCTGACCATGCCGCCGAGCGCCATATCCTCAGGGGGTTGCGTGCGGCGTATCCTGATATCCCGGTTATTGCAGAGGAAGAGGTGGCTTCAGGCCTGCATGGTGAGGTCTCCCCCGTATACTGGCTGGTGGACCCGCTGGACGGCACACGTGAATTTGCTGCCGGGCGTGACGACTTTACCGTCAATATTGGTCTGGTACGTGACGGGCAGGCCCACCTGGGCGCAATGGCCCTGCCTGCCTATGACCAGCTTTATACAGGTGGCGTCGGCCTGCCTGCACAGCGTAAAGACAAAACCGGCACACACGCCATACACACACGCCTGCCCCCGGCTGAGGGGCTGCATGTCATGGCATCGCGCCATTATGCTGATGACCCGCGCCTGGCAGACTATCTGGGCGGGCGCAAAGTCGCCTCTGTGCGCAACCTGGGGTCAGCTGTGAAATTTGCCCGCGTTGCTGAAGGCGTAACAGACCTTTACCCCCGCCTTGGCCCGACAATGGAGTGGGACACCGCAGCCCCTCAGGCTATTGTTGAAGCGGCAGGCGGACATGTTACACTGGCCGACGGCAGCCCTCTGCTCTATGGTAAACGCGGCTGGAAGAACCCTGAGTTTTTTTGCACCGGCACAACTGTCTCTTCATAATTTATTTCAGACATTTCAGACACAGCACTTTAAATAAAGCATGACAAAACGTCTTACAGCTAACCAGGCCGGCCTCGAAACTGCTGCGCACATTCTGCGTCAGGGCGGGCTTGTCGCCTTTGGCACGGAAACCGTGTACGGCCTGGGCGGAGATGCCACACAACCTGAAGCTGTATCGCGTATCTTTCAGGCCAAAAACCGCCCCAGGTTTAACCCGCTCATCAGCCATTTTCCCTCCGCCGAAGCGGCTTTTTCTCAGGTTATCGCCAGCCCGCTGGCTCATCTCCTTGCTGAAACGTTCTGGCCTGGCCCATTAACGCTCATTTTGCCACGGGCACCGGGCAGCACCATCTCTGATCTGGCGGCTGATGGCCTCAGCACCCTGGCGGTGCGTGTGCCGCGTGGCGAGCATGTGCTTTCACTCCTGGCGCTTACCGGCCGGCCGGTTGCGGCCCCCTCTGCCAACCGCTCAGGGCGGATCAGCCCCTCAGCAGCTGAACATGTCTTTGACGAGCTTGATGGCAGAATTGATGCGGTTCTTGATACCGGCCCCTGTGCCGTCGGTCTTGAAAGCACCGTAATTGACCTGACTGCCCCTGGCAGCCCTGTGCTTTTACGCCATGGTGGCATTCCGGCTGAAGCACTCGAAAAAATCTGTGGCCCCCTCGCCTTTCCTCAGAGTGAAGCTGACGCAGCCCCCCTTTCCCCCGGGCGCATGCTCTCGCACTACGCCCCCGCTCTGCCAGTGCGCCTGAACGCAACCAGTGTTGAAAAACATGAGGCCCTGCTGGCTTTTGGCCCGACCCCGCTCACCGGGGCGGGGGCGGTATGGAACCTGAGTGAAACAGGCAACCTTGAAGAAGCTGCTGCCCGCCTCTTTCAGGGCCTGCGCTATCTTGACACACTGGGCGCGCAGCACGGCTTTACTGCTCTTGCTGTGCAGCCTGTTCCGGCCAGCGGCATCGGCCTTGCCATACAGGACCGCCTGCGCCGCGCAGCAGCCCCCCGCCCCGGACAACCCCAGGCATGACAGCGTTTGACCCCAAGGAGCTTAAAACGCTCTCTGACATTCTCGCGCTGATTCTTGATGAGGAACAGGGGCAGTCAGCCTCTGCCCTTGATGCCATTAAGGCGCGGGCAAGACGTAATAAAATTACGGGCGGAGCACTTAAAAACCTGTTTCAGACTATCACTGACGATCCTTCATGGCGTAGCAGTTTTAAAAATACGAAAGCACAAACCCAGGATAAGTCAGAAGAGTATCTTGCCCGCCTGGGGCAGATGCGCACCACGCTCAATGAAACCAGCGAAGAGCTGACAGCCACGCGCAATTATACGCACAAGCTGCACGCGCAGCTGCAATATGCCATAAGCCTGCGAAAAGAAACTGAGATGGAGCTGGCGGAGCAGATTACCAGAAGGCACTACCCCAGCAGGGTGATGATCTTTGCTCTTTTTGGTGCTGGTCTTATCGTCGGAGCCGCCACAGCCGAGATCCTTCACGTCCTCCTTCATACAGCAACGCATGTTGTCACAGATAATGCCCGCTATCTCTACTGACTGATTGCCGTAACGTCTCTTTTGCGCATTATGACCCGGCTTTTTTATATTTCTCTGGATTCACTGCTCTTCGACAAGGTTAAACTATGCCTGACTCATCTCTGCCTCCCTCTCTGCATACCGCCCTGAAAGATCTGCTCGGCCCGGCAGGTTTGCTGACCGGAACAGATGATACAGCATCATACTGCACAGACTGGCGGATGCTCTATCAGGGCCGGTGCGCTGCTGTTTTGCGCCCCGCCTCGACCGAAGAGTGTGCAAAAGCTGTTGCTCTGTGTGCAGAGCATGGTGTGCCTATGGTGCCTCAGGGCGGTAATACCAGCATGGTCGGTGGCGCCACCCCTGACGACAGTGGCAGAGCCGTTATTATATCAACCACACGTATGAACCGCATTCGCCACATTGACCACGGCGACCTGACAATGACAGTTGAAGCCGGTGTCACTCTTAAAGCCGCTCAGGAGGCCGCAGCCCGCGAGGGGCTGATGCTGCCACTCTCTATATCCTCTGAAGGGTCAGCTGATATTGGTGGTGTTATCGCCACAAATGCAGGTGGCAACAACACGGTGCGCTATGGCAATGCCCGCGAGCTGACGCTGGGCCTCGAAGTTGTTTTACCCGACGGCAACACACTCAACCTGATGCGCAGACTGCGCAAAGATAATACCGGTTACCCGCTGCGTCAGCTTTTCGTCGGAGCAGAAGGCACCCTGGGGCTGATTACCACCGCTATTATACAGCTGCAGCCCAGCCCCCGCTCGCGTGAGACGGCGCTGTGTGCCGTGCAGAGCCCTGAACAGGCCCTGGCGCTTTTTGCTGCTTTTCGTAAACATGACCCGTCAGCCGTTCTGGCTTTTGAGTATATGTCAGGCACCAGCATGAACCTGGTAACAACACTGATCGATAACTGCACGCTGCCTCTGTCTGAACCTGCACCGGCTTATGCCCTGGTTGAACTGGCCAGCACACGTAGTGATGACAGTCTGCGCACCCTGATGGAGAGTGTGCTTGAACAGGCTTTTGAAGAAGAGCTGATTTCAGATGCTGTGCTGGCTGAAAGTGAAACCCAGCGTCAGTCACTCTGGATGATTCGCGAAGAACATGCTGAAGCACAAAAACGCGCAGGGGCTTCGGTTAAAAACGATGTTTCTGTCCCGCTTTCCGCTATTCCTGCTTTTATCACCGAAGCCACGCAGAGCTGTGAAGCCCTGATCCCTGGTATTCGTGTTGCACCCTTTGGTCATATTGGTGATGGCAACATTCACTTTAACCTGGTGCAGCCTGAAGGCGGAGACTCGCAGGCTTTTCTGAGCCAGGACCACGCGATTATGGACACAGTGGCTGAAATTGTACGCAAATATGACGGCTCATTCTCAGCAGAGCACGGCGTTGGCCAGCTTAAAACCTACATGATGCCGTCATGGCGTGGCGGGGCTGAACTCGCGACCATGGAAAAAATTAAAGCCGCTCTGGACCCGCACAACCTGATGAACCCTGGCAAAATTTTTCCGGCTGCCTGAGGCGAAATATAAATAAAAACAAACATCCCCCGGCCTGTTCTCCCTGACCTGAGGGAGAATAACGCCGGAAAACTGCGCTGCTACGGGCAGTATTACTCACCCCTGATGGGGTCATGGCAGCATTGTTGCGTTTAACGCAAAGGTCATTTACCTCTGATGTGCGTAGCAAAACACTCTGTTGTGACTATGTTTGTTGACGAAATAAACAGACATTCAACAACATTGAAGGTTAGTATGAGCGCATCAGTGAAATCCGACAAGGAAGCAGCCATGGCGCTAGCCGAATCAATTATTGGAACGTGGGAACTCGTTTCATACCAGGTTGAACTGCAGTCAACCGGTGAGTTTATTGACGCTATGGGAGATCATCCCCGCGGGCGTGTTATTTTCACCAATGATGGCTGGGTTGCCTTCAACCTTGAAGGCACCGGGCGCACCCCTGCTCAGACAGACCAGGACCGCGCTAAACTTATGAACACACTGGTGGCTTACATCGGCCGTTACCGGATTGAAGGTAATCAGTGGGTTACAAAAGTGCAGACAGCATGGGCACCTGAGTGGGTGGGCAGCGAACAGCGCCGCACCGTGACACTGCTTGGTGACACTATTCAGGTTGTAACTCCCTGGCGTAAAATGCCAAACTGGGCAAAGGATCAGATGTCACGCAGTATCATTAAATTCCAGCGCGCCAAATAACGTTCGTAGCACGCGCTATGACTTCATCTGACGACATCACACTCTCAGTTGTTAAAGGGGCCGGGCTTCAGTCTGCCCTGGCAGAAATCAGGCCGTTTCTTGCGGCCCGTGATCTGCAGACGGATGAAAATATTGATACTTTTGTTCTGGCACACACTACCGCAGACCACCGGCTTGCGGGCTGTGCGGGCCTGGACCAGAACGTGATAAAATGTGTCTGCACCAGCGAAGAGTTCCGCGATGCAGGCCTGAGTCTGAAGCTTGCAACCGAAGTCATCAAATGTGGCCTCACGGCAGGATATGATGACCTGTTTCTTTATACCAAATATAGTAACATCCGCCTGTTCCGTGGATGGGGATTTTCAACGCTTGTAGAAATCCCGGGTGCTGTAGCCTTTCTGCATTATGACCAGGCTGCTTTCGAACACTATATCGAAGCACTCCGCGCCTTCAGAAAAGAAGGAGCGCTGACCGGCAGCATTGTGCTTAATGCTAACCCGTTTACCAACGGGCACCGTTATCTGGTCGAACAGGCCAGTAAAGACTGTGACATAGTGCATATTTTTCTGGTGAAGGAAGATGTTTCTCTCTTCTCATACCAGGATCGTCTGACACTGGTGCGCAAGGGTGTTGCTGACCTTAAAAACGTGATTGTTCACGAAGGGTCAGACTACATCATCTCTCACGCCACTTTTCCGGGCTATTTTCTTAAAGACCGCGCCGCAGTGAACGAACAGGCCTCTGCGGTCGATGCTCTTATGTTCCGTCGTTATATCGCCCCTGCTCTTAATGTCAGTGTGCGCTATGTCGGTACAGAGCCACTCGATAAAACAACAGCTATGTACAATGTTGTCCTCAGAAAATTTCTGAGCACATACCCCTGCGACAGTAAGCCGGTTGAACTGAAAGAACTGGAAAGAAAGACATGTGGTACTGCTGTTATCTCAGCATCGCGCGTCAGAGAGCTTATCAAAGCCGGTAACTTTGAAGCAATCAAAGAACTGGTTCCTCCATCTACATTTGAATTTATCAGACGTACACACACTCAATCCTAAACGGAGAAGGAGATATCGTTGTGAAAGTCATACAAAAGGGCATGGCCGGCACTCTGGAGTCCAGTGACGTCCTTGTTGTTGTGAGCCCCAACGATGCTGACGACATTAAGCTCTCATTACAGAGCAAGGTCGAAAAGCAATATGGCAACGCCATCAGAAAAGCGATCAGCGAAACTCTGGCGAAATGTGGGGTAACAGGTGCCAAAGTCGACGTCAGAGACCAGGGCGCACTCGACTGCGTTATAAGAGCTCGTGTTGAAGCGGCTGTCTATCGTGCAGCTGATGAAAAAAACGTGAAATTCGGGGGGCAGTCATGAAGCTGCGTCGAAGCATGATGTTCATTCCCGGCTCTAATGCCGGGATGCTGTCTAACTCCTACATTTACAAACCTGACTCTGTCATGTTTGACCTTGAGGATGCTGTCAGTCTGACCGAAAAAGACACAGCCCGCCACCTGGTGTTTAACACATTACAGACGAACCTGTATGACGGCATTGAAACCGTTGTGCGGATCAACGGCGTTGATACACCTTTCTGGGAAGACGACCTCGACATGGCTGTGCGCGGCGGTGTGCAGATTGTGCGCCTGCCAAAAACAGAAAGTGTCGATGACGTTAAAGAAATCGAACAGCGCATTGAGAAAATCGAAAAAGACTGTGGCCGCAAAGCAGGCGACACCAAAATTATGGCCGCTATTGAATCGGCCTGTGGTGTTGTAAACTCGGTTGCTATTGCACGCTCAACTCCCCGCATGGTGGCTATTGCCCTGGCCGGGTTTGACTATCTGGTTGATATGCAGACCTCACGCAGTGCAGGCAGCGAGCCTGAACTGTTTTATGCCCGTGCAGCCGTGCTGCATGCGGCGCGGGCAGCAAAGATTGATGCCTTCGACGTTGCCTATGGTGATGTCAATGATGATGCAGGCTTTCTGCGTGAAGTAGAGATTGCCAAAAACCTTGGCTATAACGGCAAGTCACTCATTCACCCACGACAGATCGACCTTCTGCACAAAGCCTACGCCCCCGCGCAGAAAGATATCGACCATGCCCGCCAGGTTCTTCAGGCCGCAAAAGAGGCACAGGAGAAAGGACTGGGCGTTGTCTCCCTTAACGGCAAGATGATTGACCCGCCCGTTATTCACGAAGCACAACGCGTTATTCTGCTTGCTGAAAACGCCTGAGGGAGGATCCTATGTCATACGATAAAAAACGCGCTCAGGATTATGCCGCACAGCACAACCTTCCCGAATTTGAAGGTGTGTATGCAAAATCCCCTCAGCTGGCGAATACAAACCAGAAATATCACCGCAAGCTGATCCCTTCCCTTGAGGAAGCCATTAAAGCTTCCGGCCTGAAGGACGGTGACACCGTCTCCTTCCACCACGCTTTTCGTGAGGGTGACAAGGTCGTTATGCAGGTGATGAAGACCATTGCTGAAATGGGCTTTAAAAACCTGACTATTGCTCCCAGCTCTCTGCTTAACTGCCATGACGGGCTGCTTGAGTATATCCGTTCAGGTGTCATTACCAAAATCTTTACATCTGGTCTGCGTGGTGAGCTGGGTGAAGCCATCTCTAATGGTGTGATGGACACTCCGGTCCAGATTCACTCACACGGTGGCCGTGTGCATCTGCTGCAGACAGGCGAGCTCTCGATCGATGTGGCTTTCCTTGGGGTTGCATCAGCTGACGAGTTTGGCAATGCAAACGGCAGCCATGGCGCTCTGAGCTGCGGCTCTCTGGGCTATGCCAAGGTTGATGCCCAGTTTGCCCGCTATGTTGTGGTGCTGACGCAGGAACTGATTGACTACCCTAACTACCCCACCAGCCTGTCGCAGGATCAGGTCGATGCAGTTGTTACGGTTGATGAAGTGGGCGACCCTTCTCTGATCAGTGTTGGTGCGGCCCGTCTGACCAAGAACCCCCGCGACCTGATGCTGGCACGTATTGCAGCCTCGGTTATTGAAAACTCAGGTTTTTTCAAGAGCAACTTCTCATTGCAGACCGGTTCAGGCGGTGCAGCAACGGCAACGACGATCTTCCTTGGTGAAAAGATGGTCGAGAAAAACATCAAGGCAAGCTTCGCCCTTGGTGGTATTACCGGGCCGATCGTTGACCTGCTCAATAAGGGCATGATTGAAGCGATTGCCGATGTGCAGTCGTTCGACACCGTTGCTGCTCACTCACTCAGAGACAACACAGCTCATACAGAGATTTCGGCTAACGAATATGCAAATGCCACATCAAAAGGGGCATTTGTTGACCGTGTTGATGTTGTGCTGCTCAGCGCACTTGAAGTGGATACAGACTTCAACGTTAACGTGCTGACCGGCTCTGACGGTATAATGCGCGGCGCTTCAGGCGGGCATTGTGACGTTGCTGCAGCAGCAAATCTGACAGTTATTGTCACACCGCTGCTGCGGGCCCGCATGCCCTGTATCGTTGACAGCGTGAACACGGTTGTTACCCCGGGGCAGACAATTGATGTGGTTGTCACCGACCACGGCATTGCCGTGAACCCTAACAACCCTGATCTTGAAAAACGCCTCCGCGATGCAAAACTGCCGGTAACAACTATCGAAGAGCTGAGAGATCTGGCTATTGCACGGGCCGGCAAACCTGACCCCATCGCTTATACTGACAAAGTGGTCGCCGTCGTGCGCTACCGCGATGGCAGCGTGATGGATGTTGTGCGCCAGGTTGCGCCATAACGAACAGAAAAGGGCCTTCATGCTATGTCACAGGGCCTTGATACTTTTCATACTGTTTTGCGCGCACGGGAGGACCGTGCGCGCAGGCAGCATGAGCTTTTAAACCAGTTTAACCTCCCCCTGATATCTGCAACGGTTGTGGCCCCGGGCCCCAATAAATCAACCGCTTTATACCGCGACGTTCTTGATGTCGCACAGCAGACATTACGCGAGGTCTTCAGCGCCCCCCCCTGGAAAATTGTGCACGAAGAGGCTTATCACAGCCCTGCCGGGCCTGAAGCTTTTTTTGTCATCAGCGGCTCTTCTGCCAGCGATATAAAAAACGCTGTTGTACAGCTTGAAGAAACACACCTCATCGGGCGGTTATGGGACCTGGATGTTATACTGCCGGATATGACCATACTCTCGCGGCAGCAATTCGGCCTGCCACCCAGGCGCTGCCTTGTATGCAACAATGAGGCACTGGGCTGCGCCCGCAGCCGGGCTCATACACTGAGCCAGCTTAAAGATAAAATTAAAAGTCTTTTCGAACTCTACAGAAAAGAGAGGCACATGTGATAAATGCAGCCACTATATCTGACCTGGCACGTTATGCCCTTTTAAGAGAGGTCAGCCTCTCGCCCAAACCCGGCCTGGTTGACCGTTATAATAACGGTGCCCATACCGACATGGATTACGCCCTGTTTCTGCTCAGCATTGATGCTATCAGTCCTTTTTTTAAACTGTTTTATGAGCAGGGTTCTGTTACTGCAAACCTCTCCCCTCCCCTGGCACTTCAGGCATTACGCAAAACCGGCATAGCCTGTGAACAGGCTATGTTCAAAGCCACGGGGGGCGTTAACACACATAAGGGCGCAGTGTTTGCCCTTGGCCTTTTATGCGGGGCCGCAGGCCGCCTTACAGCAAAACACCACACTGTAAATGTTGCTACCTTATGCGCTGAAGTATCAGCCATTTGTCACAACCTGACAGAGAAAGATCTGGGGCAGGCAAAACGTAACAATACTTTAACTGCCGGTGAAAAAATTTATCTGACATATGGCCTCAGCGGTGCACGGGGCGAGGCAGAAGGGGGGTTTGCGACAGTACGCCGCTATGCTCTGCCCGCTTATACCGGGGCTTTAACACAGGGAATGCCCGCTGATCACGCAGAGCTGATTTCCCTGCTCACGTTGATGTCATACAATGAAGACACCAATGTCATTTCGAGAGCGGGACTATCTGGCCTGAAATTTGTTCAGCAGCAGGCGCAGAAGATTTTGTTCGCCCTGAAGGAAGAAGGAGATTTTGACCTCAGACATCAGACAGAAGCTCTTAATGCTGCTTTTACCAGCCAGGGCATAAGCCCCGGCGGAAGTGCCGACCTTCTGTCTGTTATGTTATTCCTTTACTATATACAGGTCGCATTCTCTAAAGGAGAGGGCGCATCAGCTGAAAGAGAAAGCGTATGTTAGAGACTATTTGCGGGGCAATTTTTCCCGTAGTTTTGTCAATGATGCTCGGATATCTTGGCGCTTACCTTGGAATGTTTAACCGGGACCAGGCAACCGCTATTAACCGTATGGTCCTGAAATTTGCCTTACCTATGGACCTTTTTGTTGGCATTGCCCGCATTAATCGTGACCAGATTCTGAATTCAGGCCGTTTTGCCTCCATTATTATTGCCTGGATGATTCTCAGCTTCCTGCTGACTTACTGGTTCTCACGCTTTGTCTTTAAACGCTCGGTCTCCCTCGCTGCCCTTCAGGCTATGGCTGTGGGTAACCCTTCCGTGCCTTTTGTCGGCTCAGCCGTGCTTGGGTTTCTCTTTGGTGGACAGAGCGCGCTTGCCGTATCACTGGCCAGCCTGACAATTAACGTTGTGCTCATCCCTATCCTTTACTTCCTGCTTGCCAGCGACAATCCAGAAACCATGGGGCAGTCAGACAACTGGATGTCACACCTGGTACAGGCCGGCAAACAGCCTGTGGTTCTTGCCCCTCTGGCTGCCTTTGTGTGGGTTCTCTCAGGTTTTCATATCCCTCACCTGCTCACCACATCGTTTGTTATGCTGGGCAAAACAACCGGCGGTGCAGCCATGTTCGCCGCAGGTATTCTGCTCTGCCTCATGAAACCTGTTCTGAACTCTATGGTGCTGACCTCTGTTACCATCCGTAACATTATCGCACCGGTTGTCGCATGGGGGCTGGCTATCGCAGCACATCTGTCACCGTTCTATCTGCGTGAAGTTGTCCTGACATTTGCTATGCCTTCTGCTTCTGTCATTGTTATGCTCTCAAGCCAGATCAAAAAAGGAGAGAGAGAGGCTGCTTCAACGGTCTTTTTCTCGACGGTCGCGTCCGTATTTACGATGGGTGCCCTGATCGCACTGACAGCGGAGTAAAACGCTGTGCAGCCCCTGTCACACCAGTGACAGGGGCCAAACTACCCTGATTATAAAAAATCTTATCTGACTTCTGGCCATATTGCGCAGTTAGCAACTGATCAGACCCTCTCAAGCCCGACAGCAATTCCCTGCCCGTCATCAGTTTCTGTCGCTGCCAGAGCCAGTTTACCAGCCATCAAAGAAAGCTCTAAGGCAGCAGTGCCGACAAGTCTGGCACCTGACATGCCTGGCGAATGCCCCATAGCAATCGCGCCACCATTGGGGTTAACCCGCAAATCATCATCAGCGATCCCCATAACGCGCAATGTCGCCAGCGCCTGAGAGGCAAATTCTTCATTAATTTCTAAAAGATCAAGCTCGGTAGGATTCCAGCCCAGCCGCTTCAGAAGTTTTTTTGCGGCACCAGCGCCGCCGGCTCCTCCCGCCCGGAAAGAAGCACCCGCAGCAAAAGCCCCGGTTATGCGCGCCAGAGGGGTAAGAGCATATTTTTCTACAGCATGTTCTGACGCAATCAGTAAAGCACATGCACCATCACTCAAAGCGGCTGAGTTCCCTTCGGTAACGGTTGCGCCCTCGCAGCTGTTAACAGGTTTCAGCCCCGATAAAAAATCCTGGCTGACCGGATGCGGCATTTCATCTTTGACGATGACATGAGCCCCCCCGCCTTTTTGTCGCACTGTGACAGACACTGTTTCTTTAAGCAGGCGCCCCGTTGTCTGTGCCACAGCTGCCTTAATCTGGCTTCTGACAGCAAAGCCGTCCTGATCCGCGCGGGGGATATGATAATGAAGAGCAACTTTATCAGCGGTAACAGAAGAAATAAAATCTCCGTACATCTGACTGATTTTCGGATTAAGGAAACGCGAAGCCAGACTGATGTCGTGTTTTTCGCTGCGCGGAAATATAATATCTGCCTCCGGGAGCAAAAGAGCTGCACGGCTCATACTATCAACACCACCGGCAATAATCAGCTCCGCCTCTCCCGCCTTAATCGCCCGGGCTGCAGCCATGACAGCCTCCATCCCTGAGCCAGACAGCCGGTTCACTGTCGTGCCACTAACCTCCACAGGTAAACCTGCCAGCAGCAAAGCCAGGCGGGCAATATTACGGCTGCTTTCACCCGTCTGACTGGCACAACCTGTAATCACATCATCAACGGCCGCCCAGTCGACTGTCTTATTACGAGCGGTAAGAGCTGCGAGCGGAACAGACGCAAGCTCATCAACTCTGACACAGGATAATACGCCCCCAAAACATCCGACAGGTGTACGCACATAGTCACAAATAAAAGCCTGGGCCATCACATTATCCATCACACTTACACCAGAGGAGCACGTAGCTGTGTAAACAGCCCTTACCGGCGCCCCTGCACTATAGTAAAATCTATAATATAATTTTCAAAATAAATAACGAAAATAAAATAACAAATAAAACAACTATAAGTATTATTTATATAATTATTTATGTTAGCATAAACATAATTTTTTATAATTATTATTAAAAAACAAGCACATTTTATTATTTTCTCTTACGCATAAAATCAGGAGTGTAACAATAACGCACTCTGTCTGTTTGATTTTAATGCAGAGACATGCTGCGAGGTGAGAAGCTCTCAGGCCTCTGATACCCTCGGCCCTGATGGCCGAAAGCCTGAAAATATGCGACTGTGCACCGAAGTGATTAAACGCTGACAGGCCAGAGACAGCATGTTCTCTGACCCGTCAGCTCATGATAAAACCTGAAAAATTATGACAGCTGTGTTGCTGCCAGTCGCTCGCGCGCTTCACCGATGTGTTTACGTTTTAATGTAAGAAACACCAGAGCCGTTACCGGCGGTGCGATAAAGCAACCAATATCAATACCGTTAAAGAGATGTGCCAGCGGGCCAGAGAAAAACGCATTACTGGTCACTGGCAGCTGCACAACGACGCCCGCAAGAAAAGCCAGACAGGCAGGCACATCAAACAAACCGTAAATGCCGCCATCTGCACGGAAAAAGGAATCAATATCGTATGATCCTTTTTTAACAACATAGAAGTCGAGAATATTCACTGTCACCCAGGGGACCAGCACACTGAGCAAAGCAACCACGATATTAATAAAAGTAGAAACAATGTTTTTTTCAAACACAGTCGCTACAGTCAGGCAGCCTGTCAGCACAACAGCTGACATAATCACCCGGGCCATACGCTTAGGCTGCCACGAGGCAGAGAATGTCTGAATAATTGTAATCAGTGTGAGCACACCACCATACACATTCAGCGCGTTATGACTGATAATATTAAGCACAAACAGACACAGCAGAACTGAACCAAGACTACCG
Organism: Acetobacter sp. DmW_043; assembly: GCF_002153485.1. Classification (NCBI taxonomy): domain Bacteria; kingdom Pseudomonadati; phylum Pseudomonadota; class Alphaproteobacteria; order Acetobacterales; family Acetobacteraceae; genus Acetobacter; species Acetobacter sp. DmW_043. The sequence continues at coordinate 135,033 of NZ_JOMN01000003.1, forward strand.
CCAAGAGCAGCCACAGCTGACATCGGGTCAGACGACGCATAACTGCTTGCTGCCAGCACTGCCCCGAAAACAAATGTCACTGATGCACCAATAGCTGCACCGGCAAGACTGGAAATAAAGGGACGTTTCAGCCCGACTGTCTCAGGAAGATAGCGTGAGTAATCAGACGTATAACAGGCGTAAGATGTGTTCCAGACTAAAGCCGTGGAAAAGCATAGAAACCACCCGAAAAGATTGCATGGCCCGATTGTCCAGACCGTATCAGGCAGACTATGCACCGCCTCAACAAAAGCGATGAGGATAGCTGCCCCCATAAACCACATACCAACACGGTTGAGAAAATGAATGGTATTATAACCAAATATACCAATAGCAACCGCAGCAAGCGCTGCAATGGCTGCACCATAACCAGGGTCAATCTGCGGTATCAGACCATGCAGAGCCCGCCCGCCAAGAGCTGTATTGGATGTAAAAAACCCAAGATAGAGAAGAGAAGAAATTAAAACAATCAGCAAAGCACCATAGCGCCCAAACTGGCCACGGCTCTGAATCATCTGGGGCAGCCCCATACGTGGCCCCTGCGCTGAACAGGCTGCCAGAACACAGCCTCCCAGAAAATGCCCGCTGAAAATAGCACTGGCGACCCAGAATAACGACAAATGGGAGGTCACTGCGATTGAAGCCCCGGTTACAATCGGCAAGGGGGCAATGTTGGTTGTAAACCACAGGGTAAAAAGGTCTGAAACCCGGCCATGGCGTGCACTGAGTGGCACATAAGAGGCACTGTTTTCTTCGATAAGCGCACTGTTATCTGAAAGATCATGAGCTGCTTCGGTCATGACTTCACCTCACTTTCGAGAAAAGGCATGCCTTTCATAATCTTATTATCCATCGTCTCTATATGCGCCTGAAGACGTGGTATGAACGCCGCCCATTGCGGGTCTCGCGCCAGGGTATCCCGGCGCTTTTCACGGTCATCAAGAGAAGTAAAGGCCCATATATGAACAATCTGATTAAGCTGGCCTATTTCAGAAAAATAATAGCCGATAAGTGTTCCAAGATGTTTCTTCTGAATGGCAATGCCTTCTTCTGTTACATCTTTGATGTAAGCTGGTAGTGATCCGGTCCTGAGCCTGTAAGTCCGAATTTCATAAAACATGCTACACCTCACCTCATGACAAAGGGGTCACCGATTGGCTCATCCGATGTGTAGATCCACACTGATTTCGTACGAAGGTAGTCATAAATGGAGGCAACGCCTCCCTCCCGGCCGTAGCCGGTATCGCCGTACCCGCCAAAAGGCATAGAAGGTGCAATAACCCTGTAGGTATTGACCCAGACAATGCCTGCTCTGATACGTTTGACCATACGACTGGTACGACCAATATCACGCGTAAACAAACCCGATGCGAGACCGAAACGAGTTGAATTCGCCTGTGCAACTGCATCATCTTCATCATCGAACACGGAAACCGCCAGAACAGGGCCAAAAAGCTCTTCTGTCAGGGCTGATGCTGACGTGTTGCGACAATCAAGAATAGTGGGCAGATAGTAATTGCCCTTTTGTGGCATATCCTGCGGCACAGCCCCACCAGTAATCAGTGTGGCACCGGCTTCGAGGCTTTCTGCCACCACGCGCTCAATTTTATCGCGCTGCTGACGCGTCGCCAGGGGGCCCATCTCTGTCGCAAAATCTGACGGCACACCAATGCGAATACGCTTTGCTTTTTCGACAATGCGCGCCAGCAGGTCATCATAAACGCCACGCTGAATAAGCAGACGTGAACCCGCTACACAGCTTTGCCCGGTTGCTGCAAAAATACTGGCAATAATCGCATTAGCTGCACTGTCCAGGTCTGCATCATCAAAGACCATGACAGGAGATTTTCCACCCAGCTCAAGAGTCAGGTGAGCAAAATTGTCTGCTGTATTACGCACGACATGACGGGCTGTTTCTGGTCCGCCGGTAAAAGCTACGCGTGCCACCAGCGGGTGAGACGTCAGAACACGCCCGCACTCTGCACCAAAGCCGGTGATGATGTTAATAACACCGGGCGGAAAGCCTGCTTCATGCACCAGCTTTGCAAAAGCCAGAAGCGGTGCCGGGGCTTCTTCTGATGCTTTGAGCACAACCGTGCAGCCTGCTGCAATTGCGGGTGCAATTTTAACAGCTGAGAGAAAAAGCTGCGAGTTCCACGGGACAATAGCAGCAACAACCCCGATAGGCTCATTATGCGTTGTGGCATCCATGTCTTTTTTATCGACAGGAACCACACGCCCTTCAATTTTATCAGCAAGACCTGCAAAATATCTGTAATATTCAGCAACATAAGCAATCTGCGCTTTTGTCTCGCGCACAATTTTTCCGGTATCCTGCGTCTCCAGATCAGCAAGATCAGAAGCATGCTGCTCTATCAGGTCACCAAGGCGATAAAGCAGTTTGCCACGTGCCGCAGCGGTAAGACCACGCCAGGCCGCGTCATTTAACGCACGGTCAGCAGCTCTAACAGCCCGGTCAGTATCAGCCGTGCGGGCTTCTGGCATATTTGCCCAGACTTCACCGGTTGAAGGGTCAACACTGTCAAAGCGTGCCTCCCCATCTTCAAACCGCCCGTCAATATAATAATGAAACGTCTTCATCAGGTCAGCCCTTATGCTGCAAATGCAGGCATCACGTCGCGCACAAACCGCTCAAGAGAGGCTTTTTTGCGCTCGAACGGCATCAGGCTGTCAATCCAGAAGCTGAACTGGTCATAGCCCATTTTTTCATATCCGCGAATGCGCTCAATCACCTCATCAGGGGTGCCCACAACCAGATTTTTCTTCATATTCTCTGGTGTATAGCGAGGGTGAGAGGCAATATGCTCTTCGCTCAGTGCTTCGATAAAACCATTTTTAATCGGGGCTTTATTCTGAAACCATGATTCGAAATAACAATAGAATTTAGCAAGGTCTTTGACAGCTGCTTCTGTGTCTTTTTCATTTTCAGCCACATAACCATGCATCAGCAGCATAATGTCAGGGCGGGGCACATCGGGGCTGTTCTGACAGGCCTGGTTAAAACGCTCCATGAGCGATTCAACTTCTTCATCACCTGCGGCAAGCGGGGTCACCTGCACATTGCAGCCATTGGCCACGGCAAATGCATGAGAATTGGGGTCACGCGCGGCAACCCATACCGGCAGCTCGGACTGAACAGGTTTTGGCACTGACGTAGAAGAGGGGAAACGCCAGAATTCACCCTCATGCGTCACGTCACCTTTCCACAAAGCGGGCAGAAGCGGCACCATTTCGCGCATCTTTTTGCCGGCTTCCATAGCATCAAGACCGGGAGAGAGGCGTTCATATTCAAACTGGTAAGCACCGCGTGCAATGCCAAGGTCAAGCCGCCCCTGGCACGCAAGGTCAGCCAGAGCGGCCTCACCTGCCAGACGGAGCGGATGCCAGAAAGGCGCAACAACCGTGCCCGTACCCAGCCTTATGCGCTTCGTTTTTGCACCAAGATAAGCAATATTAATAAAAGGGTTGGGTGCAATAGTGAACTCCATACAATGATGTTCACCAATCCACGCTGTTTCCATTCCGCCGTCTTCAGCGATTTTCACCAGCGTTTCGAGTTCGCTGAACAGCTCACTATGCGACTTTTCAGGAGCCGTGCGCTCCATATGCACAAAGAGTGAAAACTTCATAAACTCCAATCTCCTTAATGGGATTGCTCATTTTCGTCCGTCTTATGAAAAGAGGAGTATGTGCAATCAGTCAGTCATGGACGCGGCATCCACCTGAGCGAAAAATTGTGAAAGAACGGCATCGGTCGCGGCCGGAGAGATAAAGCTCATCATATGGCGCTCCCCTGGCAGAGAGACGGCGTAACCCTGCGGGGCAAGACGTGCCATAGCCTCTGACATAGCCGGGGTAGAATTCGGGTCGAACTCACCGGTCAGAAAACAGGCCGGCATAGCAAGATGTTTAAGACCAGCGGCATGCACCTCATCAGAAGTCGCAAAAAGTGCGTAACTTCTTGAATAGCCAACCGGATTAACCTGCTCCAAAGCCTGTTTGAGTGCCGTAAAGGCCTCTGTCGCCTCAGGAGCCGGCACATCACCAAACCAGCGCTTTAAGGTGACAGACACATCAAGGCGGGCCTCGCCACTATTGAGTTCGGCCAGTCGTTTCAGCACAGCCGCTTTCTGGGCTGCACTGCGCTGAAAAACTGCATTCATGGGCACAATACCCGCAGCACGCTCTGGTTTGGTCAGGGCATACTGCAATGTAACAAGCGCACCCATAGAATGGCCGACGATAATCGCCTTCTCAAACCCGTTTGCATCAAGCACACGATCGAGCTGAGTGGCGTAGTCCTCCAGCTTTGCCTTCTCAGGCGGCAGAGGACTTTCCCCATGACCAAGCATGTCATAGGCAACACAGCTCCGCTGACCGGCAAAAGCCTTCATCTGCGGAGCCCAGAAACGATGAGACATTCCTACTCCGTGGATGAACACCACAGGCAATGCACCCTGAACTTCAGACCGCTCTGCCTGACAGCATGTACCATCCTTAAGGAAGAATGTTTCAGCCATTTGTGCTGCCTAACTCTTTAAGATCAGCATAACGGTCACCGATACGATGATGCGGACGACCACCAATTGAAGCGCCAAGGGCGACAACGATCTCGTCAGGTGCCGGGCTGTCGTTAATAGCAAACTGAAGGGTCAGATAATGTGAGCGGCGGCCCTCATCAGCTTTATCCATCAGCGGAATAGAAATAGGGGCATTTGGCCCGCCACGTGTGTTGGTAAAGGCCAGGTATGACTTAGCACCAACAGCTGTGCGGAAATGATTGCCAAATCGTAACGTATGGATCAAAGCAGAAGCATGTTCAACTTCACCGGCAGTGCCCACAATGGCTGCTTTGCCATATGCCTCAACCGCATCACCACTGCCTGCCATAGCAATGATCTCAGCAGTCAGCAGCTTGCCAAGCTCAGGGGCAATGGCATGAATTTCAGGTTTAAGGTCTTCAACATAACCACGGCCATGCCATGGGTTGGTCAGCACTGCAGCCGCACCGAACATCTGCAGTGGCTTTGGGGCAGAACGCCCGCCTTCGATAAAGGTCGTCTCTGAATAACGAACCACTTTGCGTAATGACAGCATTATCGCACTCCCCTGTGTTTTGATGACTGGCACCAGAATTCGTTACTGGTTCACAATAATATGGTATACCATAGTATCGACGATAAAAAAGCAACCTTCTTTGAGATATATTCGACTAAAATTTAGGAAAGCTGATAAATCACATAATCAACAGATTTATTTATGCTTTTCATAAGTAAATATGATAACCATGGCACCCGAAATGAATACAGAAACAGACCTCGCATTTGCGCCTCCCCCCTTGCCTGATGAGCCATTTATCAAGCCTGTGCCTCGCATTCAGCGCACATTACGCGAGATAGCAGCCGAGCATTTGCGCGAAGCCATTCTGCGCCTTGAGCTGCGCCCGGGTGACAGGCTTGTTGAAAGAACCCTTTGCGAAAAACTCAATGTCAGCAGATCAATTATCCGAGAGGTACTGCGTGAGCTTGAGGGAGAGGGGCTGGTCAGCAAAGATAATCGTGGCCCTATTGTCAGACAGCCCACCCGTGAGGAACTTGAACAGATTTATGAACTGCGTGCCCTGCTCGAAGGCACAGCCGCGGCACACTGCGCCAGCCGTGCCAGCACGACACAGATAAAAGAACTTTCAAAATTTCTGAAAAATATAGAAATTTCTTATAAAAAACAAAATTTCGTCTCGGTTATTGAGCAAACCGATTCTTTTTACCGGCAGATGTTTCTTGCCGCACAATGTGATGTTGCCTGGGAACTTGTGCAAAAACTCAAAGGGCGCATCAGTGTCTATCGTGCCATAACGATTGCTTCAGCCGACAGGCAGACAACGGGCCTGGCAGAAATGCATGCTATTTTAGAGGCTATTAAAAACAAAGATGCCGCAGCGGCCTCTCTCGCCTCATCCCGGCATGTGCAGAGTGCGGGGCGCATTGCCCTCTCCAGACTCGGCCCGTCTTCTCCGCTGGCAAATAAGAAAAACCCCTGAAAATTACAAAAAAAAGCCGCCCCTGTTGCATAAACAAACAGAGACGGCCTTTTGTAATCTCAATAATTACGAAAACGTAACAAATAGATTAGCAGTCAAGCGTTACAGCTCTCTCCCACTCAGAGAGATGGCTGCAATGTGCATCCCACTCACCCTGTTTAAGCTGCAGGTAAGGGTCAACAACACCATCGCCAATAACACTGCGCAAACCTTTATCTGCGTCGAGTGCGCGCATCGCATCAAGCAGGTTCAGAGGCAGTTTTTTCGCGTCTTTAACCAGGTGACCTTCGGTATACATGTTGATATCGAGCGGCTCGCCGGGGTGGATCTTCTGCTCAATGCCATTCAGACCTGCTGCCAGCAAAGAAGCCTGAAGCAGATAAGGGTTAGCTGCACCATCTGGCAGACGCATTTCAAAACGACCTTTACCAGGTACGCGTACCATGTGCGTTCTGTTATCGCCCGAATAAGTGACTGAGTTAGGAGACCACGTTGCACCTGACACTGTGCGCGGTGCGTTAATACGCTTGTAGGAGTTTACAACCGGATTGAGGAACGCACACAGGGCATCCGCATGATGAATCAGACCACCAACAAAGTGATATCCTTTGTCAGACAAACCAAGTTTGTCATTCGCATCATAACAGACGTTTGTTTTACCATCCCACAATGAAATATGGGCGTGGCAGCCGCTGCCTGTCAGGTTCATAAAGGGCTTAGGCATAAAGGTTGCGCGCAGACCATGCTTTTCAGCGATGGAGCGGGCCATAAATTTAAAGAAGACATGACGGTCAGCCGTAATCAGGGCGTCGTCAAAAATCCAGTTCATTTCAAACTGGCCATTCGCGTCCTCATGGTCGTTCTGGTAGGGCTCCCAGCCGAGGTCGAGCATCGCGTCACAAATTTCTTTAATGACCTCATAACGGCGCATCAGTGCTGAAGCATCATAACAACACTTGGCTGCGTTATCGTGCTCGTCAGATACCGCTTTCCCGTCGGGAGTAACCAGAAAGAATTCACACTCTACGCCGGTTTTAACTGAAAAACCTGCATCGGCAGCGCGTTTGACCATGCGTTTAAGGGTGTTACGCGGCCCCTGGTCAATATACTCGCCGTGCATTTTCAGGTCAGAAGCCAGCCAGCCTACTTCGGGCTTCCATGGCAGCTGAATAAGTGTTGAAGCATCAGGCACAGCAACGAGGTCGGGGTCAGCGGGGGAGAGCACAAAGCTCGCAGCAAACCCGGCAAAACCTGCGCCGTTTTTTTGCATACCGGCAATAGCTGCAGCCGGCACCAGCTTTGCTCTCTGCACACCCAGAAGGTCTGTATAGGAAATCAGAAAATACTTAATTCCACGCTCAGCAGCGATCGAGGCAAGATCAGGAACGGTAGTGGTCTGAGACATGTCTTGAATCCTGTCAGTCATAACCTGAAAACAAAAAGTCCCTGACGCGCATCAGCGCCAGGGATACGCTTTAAATCAAAAACCGCCTTTGCCAGGGTACCAGTCGGTGCCTGCCAGTGGGATTTTGGTCATAGCGGCGGCTTCCATCGTCAGAGAGACGAGGTCTTCCGGCTCAAGGTTATGAAGGTGGCTTTTGCCACAGGCACGAGCAATGGCCTGTGCTTCCATTGTCATCACTGACAGATAGTTCGCAATACGACGCCCGCCCAGAATGGGGTCAAGACGTGCGGCAAGCTCCGGGTCCTGCGTGGTGATGCCCGCCGGGTCACGGCCTTCCTGCCAGTCGTCATAAGCGCCGGGCACTGTGCCCAGTTTTGCATATTCAGCAGCAAGATCTGGGCTCTGATCGCCAAGAGCGATAAGTGCTGCCGTGCCAATAGCAACAGCATCAGCCCCCAGGGCCAGTGCTTTGGCCATGTCAGCACCGCTGCGGATACCACCAGAGACAATCAGCTGAACCTGACGGTGCAGGCCGAGGTCCTGCAATGCCTGAACGGCTGAACGGATAGCAGAGAGAATGGGCAGGCCGACATGCTCAATAAAGACTTCCTGCGTGGCAGCCGTGCCGCCCTGCATACCGTCAAGCACAATCACGTCTGCACCGGCTTTAACAGCCAGAGATACGTCATAATAAGGGCGGCTTGCACCAACCTTAACGTAAATCGGCTTTTCCCAGTTGGTGATTTCACGCAGCTCTTCGATCTTGATTTCAAGGTCGTCAGGGCCGGTCCAGTCAGGGTGACGGCAGGCTGAGCGCTGGTCAATACCTTCTGGCAGGTTACGCATTTTTGCAACGCGCGGAGAAATTTTCTGCCCCAGCAGCATACCGCCGCCGCCTGGTTTTGCCCCCTGCCCCACAACAACCTCAATCGCATCAGCACGGCGCAGATCATCAGGGTTCATACCATAACGTGATGGCAGATACTGATAAACCAGTGTTGAGGAATGACCACGCTCTTCAGGTGTCATACCGCCGTCACCTGTGGTGGTTGATGTGCCAACAGCACTTGCACCACGGCCCAGAGCTTCTTTTGCCTGAGCGGACAATGCGCCGAAAGACATACCCGCAATAGTGACAGGTGTTTTCAGGCGAATTGGCTTTTTGGCAAAACGCGTGCCAAGCACAACATCTGTGTCACAGCGCTCACGATAGCCTTCAAGCGGATAACGTGAAACAGATGCACCCAGAAACAGCAGATCATCAAAATGAGGCAGCTTACGCTTTGTGCCTGCACCACGAATATCATAAATACCCGTGGCAGCAGCGCGCTGGATTTCAGAAATGGTGTTAACGTCAAACGTTGCTGAAAAGCGTGGTGCTGTGCGCGGAGGAGAGTTTTTATTCTGTGACATTATAACCTCAGTAGGCTGAAGCGTTATCGACATTGAAGTTATACAGACGGCGGGCTGAGCCATAACGACGGAAGCTCTCAGCCGGATAGTCTGTAATGCCGGCTTCTTTCAGCAGGTCTTTCAGAATAGCCAGATCTTCATCTGTCATTTTCTTTTCTTCGCAGTCTGCACCAAGGCTTTTCACTGTGCCACGCACAAACAGACGGGCTTCATACAGGCTGTCACCCAGGGCTTCGCCCGCATCGCCACACACAACGAGATTGCCAGACTGCGCCATAAAGCCGCTCATATGCCCGACAGAACCGCGAACAACGATGCTGACACCTTTCATAGAAATACCGCAACGTGCACCGGCATCCCCGTCGATCACCAGCAGTCCGCCCTGTGCCGTTGCACCGGCAGCCATACTGGCGTTGCCTTCAACATGCACTGAACCGCTCATCATGTTTTCAGCAACACCCGGGCCGGCATTACCTTTAATGACAACATTAGCACGCTGGTTCATACCGGCTGCATAATAACCAGCCTGCCCGTCAATCGTGACATCAAGCGGTGCGGTCAGACCAACTGCCAGGGAATGGCGTCCTTCAGGGTGAAGGATAGTCCATGCGCCTGTTACATCTTCTGACTGAAGGGTTGAGTTCAGGACACGAACGGTAGAGGTGTGCAGGTCAATAACCTGTTTTTCCAGGGTCGCGCTCATGCTGCATGCTCCCAGTGGTAAACGCGCTGTGGTTCAGGCTCAAAAACGGTTGCTTTTTCAATACCTGGCAGACCGGCAAAAGCACGATATTCAGAGGCAAAAGCAACGTAATCTTCTGTCTCAGCCATAACAGCAGGCTTACAGGCGACCGGGTCGCGCAGCACAGCAAAACCATCACGTGTGCCAACCACAAAAGTGTAAAAACCATCGAGGTCAGAAAGAGAAGCTGTCAGTGCTTCGTCAAGGCGTTCGCCTTTTGACAGACGCCATGAAAGATAACCGGCTGCAACTTCTGAGTCGTTTTCGGTTTCAAAGCTCAGGCCATCACGCACCAGCTGACGACGCAGGGTGTTGTGGTTTGACAGTGAGCCATTATGCACCAGACACTGGTCAGGGCCGGTTGAGAACGGATGCGCACCAGCCGTTGTAACAGCTGATTCAGTTGCCATACGTGTGTGACCAATAGCATGAGTGCCGGTCATTTCTGAAAGACCGAAGCGTGCTGCCACATCTTCAGGCAGACCAACGCCTTTATACAGCTCAATGCTGTCACCGCTGGAGACAAACACAACACCGTGGCCAAAACCTTCAACAAAGGCGCGCACAGCTGGCTCAGCCTCGTCAGAGCAGGTGATAATGGCGTGGTCGTCACGAAAAACAAAAGTTGCTTTTTGTGAAACTGCAAGAACACCAGCCTCAAAATCCTTACGCTGGATTTCTTCAAGGCCGCGTACCGTAATTTTAGACTGACCATGCTGTGCACCACCATAAACAGCAAAACCTGCGCTGTCGGGGCCACGTTCTGTCATGGTTTTAAGCATCTGCGCTGTCAGAGCGCCGAGCTGAGGCTGAAGCCTGGGATTTTTAAGAAATAATCCAACAATGCCGCACATCGTACTTCTCCGCGACGAAAGGAAATGATGACCTTATAAAGCTCACCATCCTCTCCATAAGTCAACGGAAAAGAATATTACTTTCTTCTTAGGAAAGTCTTCTGAGGTCGGTATATGCCGCCTCTCACTCGTTTTCTGTGTCGCGGGGATAAATGATAATAGACAGGTAACGCATTGGTTTTTCTAATAATTCTTCAGGTCCATGTGGTGCCTGGCTATCAAAAAGAAGTGTATCACCGGCTGACATGTCATATCGTTCATCTCCGTGACGGTAGATGACTCGCCCGCTCAGCATGTAAATCAGTTCGACTCCGTTATGACGGAAACTGCTATACGGCTTTGCCTCTTCGTGCAGGGTAATCATATAAGGCTCAACCACGTTTGGCCCGCCCAGCAAATGACCTAACAGCTCATATTCGTGCCCGGCTTTTGTGCCGCGCCGCTCTATCACCACACCCCGGCCTGCTTTGACAAAAGAGCAGTCACGCTGCTCCTCAAACGTTGCAAAAAGCTGACTCAGCTGCACATTCAGCGCACGGCACACAGCCTGAAGCGTTGCCAGAGAGGGTGAAATCTGCCCGTTTTCAATTTTTGACAACATACCAAGAGAAATGCCCGCAGCACTGGCCAGGTCTGCCCCTGTCAGCTCGAGCTTGCGGCGCATCAGCCTGATCTGCGCACCCAGCGATTCCTCAAGCGTCAGCTCCCGTATCGGGGCTGCGGTAGACCCTGTTTGCAGGTCTTCAGATGCTGCATCCTGCTCAGCAGCAGATACTGTGCGCGGTCCGGCCAAAACACTTACTCCATATTGTATAAAAAATGCTGCATAAAACAGCAGATTCCACCATTTTCTCAGGTCAGTACAGTCATCTCATCAGCAAACGCGGCAAAACGCTGCCTTAACAGGGGCAGGCACTCCTCTTTCAGCACAGCACGCAGAGTCTCGGCAAAATCGAGCGGCAGGCGGCCAAATTCACGACGACGCGCCACAAGCGTTAACCGCCGGCGAAAGGCCCCCAGAGGCAGCGGGTGCACTGCCAGCCCCATACCAGGCTCGTAGCCTGCCTCGCTCAGGCAAAGCGGTGTCGAAATTGCCACCCCGCCATTGCGACACCCGGCCAGCACACCCTGCGGCAGATCGAACTCCTGCCCGGCGGGCAGTTCAATACGCACACGCCGCAAAAACCGTTCAATCTCAGCACCTGAGCGCGACCGCAGGGTAAAACGAATAAACGGTAGTGATGTCAGTGTTTTTTCAAGTTCATCGCGGTTTTTTGGCGCTTTAACTGTGTCAGGGCAGACCAGAAAATAAGGCTCCTCAAACAGGGGCCAGCGCTCAAGCCCCGCGACATCCTCAAGGTCATCAACACCCAGGATAAAATCGATTTTACGCGTCAGCAGTGCTGTTGCATGAGATTCGGTCAGCCCGGCCAGCACCACAAGATGCTCAACCCGCCCGTGCATAAAAGACGCCGTCTCCTGCATCACAGCGCGCGAGAGAGAATCGACAATACCAATACGCAGATGCGATACACGACCGCGCTGCATTTCACGCAGGCGGCCTGAAATCTGTGCCATGTCAGAAATAAGATTTTCAGCAAACTGTCGTAACACTGTGCCGGCCGCGGTCAGCGCCAGTGGTCGCACAGCGCGGTCAAACAGGACAGAGCCTATGCCGGCCTCAAGGTCAGCAATGGTTTGTGACACGGCCGGCTGCGTGATACCAAGATGGCGACCTGCCGCAGCCATACTGCCATTTTCACAAACAGCAAGAAACGCCCGAAGCGCATTAACATCGAAGGGAAGAGGTTTGATTGCCATACTCACACCATAAGTAATATTTATACTATCGCCAGCTATGGCCACCTTATGCTGACCTCATTAACCGGATGAAGAGTCAAAATGTCCAGTAAGCATTACTCACTTTTTTCTCTTTTGCGTGAAACCCTTCGCGGTAATACAGGCTGGAAACCGGCCTGGCGCAAAGCATCTCCTCAATCCTCCTATGATGTCGTCATCGTGGGCGGTGGCGGGCATGGTCTGGCGACAGCCTACTACCTTGCAAAACGCTACGGCATGCGCCGTATCGCCGTGGTGGAGAAAGGCTGGATTGGCGGCGGCAATGTAGGGCGCAATACAACTATTGTGCGCTCGAACTATCTGCTGCCAGGCAATGTGCCTTTCTATGAATGCGCCATGAAGCTGTGGGAAGGGCTCGAGCAGGATATCAATTATAACGCGATGGTCAGCCAGCGCGGCATCCTCAACCTCTTCCATAATGATGCGCAGCGTAATGCCTATATCCGGCGCGGCAACTCCATGCGCCTGCACGGAGTTGATGCAGACATACTCGACGCGGCGGCTGTCAGAGAGAAACTGCCTTTTCTCAATTTTGATAATGCACGCTTTCCCATTCAGGGTGGCCTGCTGCAACAGCGCGGCGGCACGGTGCGGCATGATGCCGTCGCCTGGGGCTATGCCCGTGCTGCTGACCAGCTCGGTGTAGACATTATTGAAAACTGCGAAGTGACCGGTATCCGCATCGAAAACGGGCGCACAACCGGGGTTGAGACCTCACGCGGGTTTATTGGTGCGGGTAAGGTTGGCCTCGCCTGTGCAGGTAACTCCTCACGCGTGGCCGCTATGGCCGGGCTGCGCCTGCCGATCGAAAGCCACGTTCTCCAGGCGTTTGTCAGTGAGGGACTGAAACCCTTTATCGACTGTGTGGTCACTTTTGGTGCCGGTCATTTTTATGTCAGTCAGTCTGACAAAGGTGGCCTGGTGTTTGGTGGTGATATTGACGGCTATAACTCCTACGCTCAGCGCGGCAACCTGCCTGTGGTTGAGGATGTTATCTCCGGCGGCATGGCCCTTATGCCCCGCATCGGGCGTGTGCGCCTGCTGCGCCACTGGGGCGGACTGATGGATATGTCGATGGATGGCAGCCCCATCATCGACAAAACGCCTGTCGAACAACTCTATCTTAATGCCGGCTGGTGCTATGGTGGCTTTAAGGCCACCCCGGCATCAGGGCTGTGCTTCGCACACCTCCTCGCGCGTGATGAACCGCATGAGGTCGCCACCGCCTTCCGTCTCGACCGTTTTGGTCGTGGCGCGGTTATTGACGAAAAAGGTATGGGCGCACAGCCCAACCTGCACTGAGGTTCTCGCCATGCGTATCACCTGCCCTCATTGCGGCTCACGCGGTCTGGAAGAATTCACCTACCGAGGTGATGCCACCGTGCGCCGCCCTGCACCCGACGCCCCTCATGACGCCTGGGTTGACTATGTGTACCTGCGCGACAACCCCGCCGGCCTGCACAAAGAGCTCTGGTATCATGGTAATGGCTGCCGCTCCTGGATTGTGGCTGAGCGTAACACCATCACGCATGAGATTCACAGCACGAGGCTGGCCACCGAGGCTCTGTCAGAAGAGAAGTCCGGATCATGAACACTCCCTCAAAGCTTTCCCCGCCAAAGCGCACACACGCGAACGGGGTCGATACGAGCAAAGCGCTCACCTTCACGTTTGATGGCCGCGCCTATACGGCTTATGAAGGAGACACCCTGGCCTCAGCCCTGCTGGCAAATAATGTCAGGCTGACAGGCCGGTCATTTAAATATCACCGCCCGCGTGGCATTCTCTCTGCCGGGCCGGAAGAGCCAAATGCTCTGATGGAACTGCGTACCGGCGCACGCCGCGAGCCCAACAGCCGCGCTACGGTGACTGAAGTTTTTCATGGTCTTTCAGCTGCCAGCCAGAACCGCTGGCCCAGCCTGGCGTTTGATGCGCTGGGGGTGAACGGCCTGCTCTCACCTGTTTTCACCGCAGGGTTTTACTATAAAACCTTTATGTGGCCGGCCTGCTTCTGGGAAAAAGTCTACGAGCCCATGATCCGCAATGCGGCTGGTCTTGGCCGTGCTGCCAAAGAAGCAGACCCCGACCACTATGAACAGGCTAATGCTTTTTGCGATGTGCTGGTTGTGGGCAGCGGCCCGGCCGGTCTTGCCGCAGCTCTGAGCGCTGCTGAAACCGGTGCACGGGTTATTCTGTGCGAGCAGGATTATCTGACCGGCGGCCGCCTGCGCGCAGAAAATATTACACTTGATAACAAACCCGCATGGCAGTGGGGCGAAGAGGTGACTGCGCGTCTGCGCGCTATGCCCAACGTGCGCCTTATGACCCGCAGCTGTGTGTTTGGCCGCTATGACGGCGGCACATTCGGTGTGATCGAACGCGTTGCAGACCACCTGCCGCAGCCAGAAGAAAACCAGCCCCGCCAGCGCTACTGGCGCATTGTGGCAAAACAGTGCGTTGTGGCCACCGGGGCTATTGAACGCCCTGTCGTGTTCCCCAACAATGACCGCCCCGGCGTGATGCTTGCTGGTTCTGTCCGCACCTATATTAACCGCTATGGTGTAGCACCCGGCCGCAAAGCTGTAATCTATACCAACAATGATGACGGCCTGCGCACCGTTACCGACCTTTACCAGGCCGGTGCTGACATTGTGGCTATTGTTGATGCCCGCCCTGTGCCCTCACCTCTCGCACAAAGCCTGGCACAGCAAACGGGGGCTTTCCTCTTCCCTGGCGGGCGCATCAGCAACACGCTGGGTCGCCTTGGTGTTGCGGCTGCCGTTATTGGTAACAAAGCCGGCAAAGACCAGCGCTTTGCCTGTGACCTGATTGCTGTCTCCGGCGGGTGGAACCCCGACCTGGCGCTGACAACGCATCATGGCACACGCCCTGTCTATAATGAGCAGATCGCTGCTTTTGTGCCCTCCATTAAAGCACATGACCTGCATATTGCAGGTATGGTAGCCGGCACACTCACCACGCGTGACACCCTGCATGAAGGGGCCGAAGCTGGCCGCAAGGCTGCTGCTGCCTGTGGGTTTGACAGTGCGGGTACAACTGAGCTGCCCTCTGCCGGAGTGGATGAGACCTATGCCATTCACCCCACCTGGTCAGGTATTGATCAGACCGCGCCTCAAAAAGCTGGTAAAGCATTCATCGATTTTCAGAATGATGTGACCGCTAAAGACGTTAAACAGGCCGCGCAGGAAGGGTTCCGCTCTGTTGAGCACCTGAAACGTTACACCACACTGGGTATGGCAACCGATCAGGGTAAAACCTCGAATGTAAACGCCCTGGCAATGCTGGCTGAGTTTACTGACCGGACTATTCCTGAAACCGGCACAACCCTCATCAGGCCGCCGGCACAGCCCGTCACCCTGGGGGCTATTGCCGGCCCCAACCGCGAAAAACACTTTAAACCCACCCGCCTGCCCCCGACCCACCAGTGGGCAACGGAGCAGAATGCTGTCTTTACCTCTAACGGGCTGTGGCAGCGTGCGCAGTGGTATCCACGCGCGGGGGAAACGCACTGGCTTGAAACGGTAAACCGTGAAGTCAACACTGTGCGTAATGCCGTCGGGTTTTGTGATGTTACGACTTTAGGTAAAATTGACATTCAGGGGCCTGATGCAGCCAGCTTCCTTGAGAAGCTTTATGTTAATGCCTGGCAGAAACTGGCCGTTGGCCGGGCCCGCTATGGCCTGATGCTCAGGGAAGACGGTTTTGCCTTTGATGACGGCACAACTGCACGCCTCAGCCCCACCCATTATGTCATGACCACAACCACCGCCAATGCCGGCCCTGCTATGCAGCACCTTGAGTTCTGCCATCAGGTGCTCTGGCCTGAGCTGGATGTGCAGTTTATCTCAGTGACAGACGAATGGGCACAGATTGCTGTAGCCGGCCCGAACTCACGCGAGGTTATCCGCCAGCTGGTCGACCCCGCGTTTGACATCTCAAACGAAGCGTTTGGCTATATGGCCGCAGCAGAAATAACCATCTGCGGCGGGCAGCAGGCCAGGCTGTTCAGGCTCTCTTTCTCCGGTGAGCTGGCCTATGAGCTGGCAGTGCCCGCACGCTTTGGCGATGCGCTGGCCCGCAGGCTGATGGAAGTGGGTGCCCCTTATGGCATTGCCCCCTATGGCACAGAGGCCCTGGGTGTGATGCGTATTGAAAAAGGCCACCCTGCCGGGCCTGAACTCAATGGCCAGACCACAGCTCATGACCTTGGTATGGGGCGTATGCTCTCATCCAAAAAAGAGTTTATTGGCAAAGCCATGGCGGCCCGCCCGGCACTGACAGACCCACGACGCCCCACACTGGTTGGCCTGCGCCCTGTTGTCGCAACAGACGCACTGGTTGCAGGCTCGCACCTGCTGCCAAAAGGCAGCCCTGCCAGTGCAGAATACGACCAGGGGTGGATCTCCTCCTCCGCATGGTCGCCCACCTGCAACAGCTGGATCGCTCTGGGCTTCCTGTCTGAAGGGCCTTCGCGCCATGGTGAGATTATTGCCGTGCACAACCCGCTGAGTGGCACTGTCACAGAAGCGGAAATTGTCTCTCCTGTTTTTGTTGACCCCGAAGGGAAGCGTCTCCATGCCTGATCGTCTTCTTGCTACTTCGGCTCTGCCTCAGGAGGCTTACAGGGTCAACGGGATGATGCTCTCCCTCGCGCCACAGCGGGTGACGGTCAGCATCGGCCCGTTTGCCGGCCGCCTGGGTGAGCTGAACGCCGCCCTGAAAAAAGCCTTTAAGGTTACTCTGCCTGAAGACTTTATAACTGTTGCCGGCCCTGATGGCCTGTTATTTACCCGCGCAGCCCATAACCAGTGGCTGTGCAGCGCCCCTGAGGGGACAGACCTGCTGGCCACGCTCAGCACGGCCTGTCAGTCACTTGCCGCCCTGACAAACCAGAGCGACAGCCGCGTTACCCTGACCCTCTCAGGTAAAGGGGCAGAGAGCATTGTGGCCAAACTGGTCGCACTTGATCTGCACCCTTCAGTTTTCGTACCAGGACAAACTGCCCTGACCCTCGCCGGGCATGTGCCGGTCATTCTGACCCGTCATACAGACGCGACTGCATACGACTTTACCGTTTTCCGCAGCCTGGCACAGAGCCTTCACCATGACATTTTTGCCGCTATGAACGGTGGCATCCCGACTTCGGAACGAGTGTGTCCATGATTCGCTTTTCCCATACCAACTTCACCTTCATCCTCACTCTCAGCTGCCCTAACCGGCCTGGTATTGTTGCTGCCATCAGCAAAAAGCTGTTTGATATAGGCGGCAATATCACTGAAGCCCAGCAGTTCGACTATACTGAAGGCGGGCAGTTCTTCATGCGTATTGTCTTTGACATTCCAAAGTCAGAGACAATTCAGAACAGCATTGAAGCCGAAATGGCACCTTTGTCAGAAACATTCAAAATGGAATGGACTCTGACAAATATGGACAAGCCCCAGAAGGTGCTTATCCTCGTCTCTAAATTCGACCACTGCCTGGTTGACCTGCTGTATCGCTGGCGCATCGGGGAGCTGGCCATTGAGCCGGTTGGCATTATCTCAAACCATCCGCTCGAGACCTATAAAGATATCGAGTTTTATGGTGTGCCTTTCCATCATCTGCCGATCACAAAAGACACCAAGGCGGAGCAGGAAGCACGCATCTGGGATATTTTCGAGAAAAGCGGCGCTGAGCTGGCTATTCTGGCACGCTATATGCAAATTCTCTCCAACGAATTTTCTGCAAAGCTGTCGGGGAAATGCATTAACATTCACCACTCTTTCCTGCCTGGCTTTAAGGGCGCACGCCCCTACCACCAGGCATTTGAGCGCGGCGTGAAGCTGATCGGAGCCACGGCCCACTACGTTACCAGTGACCTCGATGAAGGCCCGATTATTGAGCAGGATGTTGAGCGTATCTCTCATGCTGACACGCCAGACGACCTTATTCGTAAAGGGCGTGATATTGAGCGGCGTGTGCTGGCCCGTGCAGTGCGTTCACATATTGAGCGGCGTTCGCTCATTAACGGTAAAAAAACCATCGTTTTTAACGACTGATGAACATGATCACTCCCCTGGCCCCGACCATCATTGATGGTAAAGCCGAAGCCGCTGCGCTGACGCAGCAGGTTGCAGCCGAGACCCTGGCTCTGCGGAGCCAGGGGGTTATTCCCGGTCTTGCTGTGGTTCTTGTCGGAAGCGACCCTGCAAGCGCCATTTATGTGCGCAGCAAAGTACGCAAAACAGAAGCTGCCGGCATGAAGTCTTTCAGCCACACCCTGCCTGCTGAGACAAGCGAGGAAGAGCTTCTGACCCTCATCAGGCAACTGAATGCTGACCCTGAAGTGCACGGTATTCTGGTGCAGCTGCCCCTGCCCGCACATATTAACCGCGATGCCGTGCTCGACACGATCTCTCCTGATAAAGATGTAGACGGCTTTCACACCGTTAATGCGGGCAAACTCGCTGTTGGCCGCACAAACGGGCTTATTCCTTGCACACCGGCAGGCTGCCTCATCCTTCTTAAGCGGGTCATCCCCTCTTTTGCCGGGCTGCATGCCGTTATTATCGGGTGCTCTAACATTGTGGGGCGCCCCATGGGGCGGCTGCTGCTCAATGAAGGGTGCACCGTGGTCATGACACATCTTAAAACACGGGATGTCGCAGCAGAGGCAAGGCGGGCCGATATTCTGGTTGTTGCCGCAGGCCACGCACATCTGGTGCGTAAAGACTGGGTAAAACCTGGTGCTGTGGTAATTGATGTGGGCATTAACCGCATTGACACCCCCGATGGCCCTAAAATTACCGGTGATGTTGCCTTTGATGAAGTAGCCGGGCATGCTGCAGCCATCACACCCGTACCAGGTGGCGTTGGCCCTATGACCATCGCCTGCCTGCTTAAAAACACCTTACAGGCTGCCAGAGCCCTTACAGACAAGGAGGCATCATCATGACAGAACAGGCGCTCTTTCGTGAAGCTATGTCACATGTTGGCGCAGCCGTCAGCATTATCACCACTGACGGCGAAGCTGGCAGAGCCGGCATGACGGTCTCTGCCGTATGCTCAGTCACTGACACACCCCCCACTCTGCTGGTGTGCATTAACCGCAACAGCCGCTCGCATCAGACATTTGTTCAGAATGGTGTCATTTGCGTGAATGTGCTCAACACCACTCACCAGGAACTCTCGGGCCTGTTTGCCAGCAAGGCAGATCAGGAAACCCGCTTTGCTCACACAACCTGGCATACAGGTAAAACTGGCGCACCGGTGCTTGAGGATTCAGTTGTTTCCTTTGACTGCACTATCGACAGTATTTCAGAAATCGGCACGCACAGCGTTCTTTTCTGCAAAGTTAAAGACATTACTATCAAAGCTGACTGTAAGGCTCTGGTCTATTTCCGCCGGGAATACCACGCCCTTGGTGCGGCCTGAACAACACTGAAAGCTCCGCCATCAGCTGGTGGAGCTTTTATGTTTTTACGTTATTTGCACACCATTAATCTTCTGATGGTCTTATATTTTTTACCACGTAATCAGAAGAGTGTTTCTAAAACCTCCCCTCACTAAGTTGTGACTTTCAGGAAACAGTTCCTCTGTTTTTTTGTTAAAATAAACAAAACTGCAACCTCTGCCATTGTCGCAGCACCTCATGTCTGCCAGTTACGCATCTGTAAAATATAACTAAAATACAGATTGGCTTAGAAATGTCAGGTAAAGTTTTAAAAGCATCTCTTATCGGAACTCTGCTGCTACCACTTCTTTCTGGTTGTGCGAGCATTGTAAGCGGTAGTCACCAGACCATTAAAATTTCAACTAATCCAGCCGGCGCAAAATGTTCTGTTTATCGTGACGGCATGGAAATCGGTTCAGTTCAGTCCACCCCAGGCACAGTCACTGTGCACCGCAGAAGTGGTGATATTATTGTAGGCTGTATCAAACAAAACTACGATTTCAGCAAAAAAGAAAATGCCTCTGACCTTAATGGCTGGGTTATAGGTAATATCGGGTTTGGCGGGCTTATCGGCCTTGTTGTCGACCTTTCAACAGGCGCAAACCACGCCTACGACCACAAAATGAAAATTACCCTCACGCCTCTGCCAGAGGGCGTCGCACCGCCAACTGGTCTGCCTGATATCTATCCCGGGCCAATCACCCGCGCTGCTCAGCCAGAAAATCCTCCTGTAGCAACTCTGCCCGGTGCGTTATTACCTGATCATGTTAATGTTAAGGCTGTTACACCGGATACTAAAACAAAAATCACACCATAAATAACCTTCATATCCGTTGCTGTCATAGTGCAGCAACGGACAAGGCCTTTTCCTTACACCGCCATATCAGCAGGCGATGCTCAGATTTTACGCCCCGCCTGGCAGCCATGCCATTTGCGCTATATCAAGGACAAATTAAAAACATAGAGTTATGCCTGAGTTTCATCCGTTTTTCATTCATACGGAAAGGCATATATCATGTTCAGCAGGCAGGCTCGGGTCTCTGGTTTCGGAGCAAACCGTAAAATTGCAACAACGGCGCGCGGCTATGATGTTCTGCGTGACCCCGCACTTAACAAGGGCACTGCCTTCACTCAGCATGAGCGCGATGCGCTGGAGCTGAACGGCCTTCTTCCCCCCGTTATCACAACGGAGATAGCGCTACAGCTTGAACGCGCCTATGCAGCCTATCAGAATGCGCCTGACGACCTGTCAAAGCACATCTATATGTGGCGCCTGCATGATAACAATGCCACCTTATTCTATGCTCTTTTGCAGCACCATATGCTTGAAATGCTGCCTGTTGTCTATGACCCTGTTGTGGGCCAGGCCATTAAAAACTACAGCGAAGTGATGACACGCCCGCGTGGTGTCTTTTTAAGCATTGACGACCCGGACAGTGTTGAACGAAAGCTGGCTGCTTTTGGCGCAGATGCCGACGATATTGACCTGCTTGTTGCCAGCGATGCGGAGGAAATTCTGGGCATTGGTGACTGGGGGTCAAACGGCGTTGACATCTCCATCGGCAAGCTGGCTGTTTATACTGCCGCAGCCGGTGTCGACCCGCACCGTGTTATTCCTGTTATCCTTGATGTTGGCACCGACAACGAAAAACTGCTCAATGACCCGCTATATATTGGCTACAAACATAGTCGTGTGCGGGGCAAACGCTATGATGACTTTATTGATGCATATGTCAGTGCGGTAAAAAAACTCTTTCCTAAAGCCATGCTGCACTGGGAGGATTTCGGGTCAACCAATGCAAGGCGCATTCTCGACCGCTATCGCTCTGTCGTTCCGACTTTTAACGATGATATGCAGGGTACCGGCTCAATTGTTCTGGGAGCTTTGCTAAACGCTGTTGCACGCAGCAAAACACCATGGAGCGAGCAGCGCGTTGTTGTGCTGGGCGCAGGCACTGCCGGTGTCGGTATTGCTGATCAGATACGCGACCAGATGGTAAGACATGGCGTAAGTGCTGAAGAGGCCACACGGCGCATATGGCTGGTTGACCTGCCCGGCCTGCTGACCGAAAGCATGCACGATGATCTGCTCGATTTTCAGCGGCCTTATGCCCGCCCTGATGCTGAAGTCGCCGGCTACACCCGCACAGCCTGCGAAACCCTGCCCGCAGCCGAAAGCCGCTGGCCTGCTATGTCGACCCTGCGCGATAAAGCTGCTGCCCATGATGGTATTATTGACCTGGCAACTGTTGTCAGCAACGTGCACCCGACCATTATGATTGGCACCTCTACCATGCCACATCTGTTCACAGAAGAAATTGTGCGCGATATGGCAGCCCACACCGAAAGGCCCATTATCTTTCCGCTGTCAAACCCGACAGAACTGCACGAGGCAACACCCAGACAGCTGATTGAATGGACGGACGGCAAAGTCTTCGTCGCGACCGGGGCCCCTTTTGACGACGTCTCATATAAAAATGTGACCTATAAAATTGGCCAGGCCAATAATGCAGCCCTCTACCCCGGCCTTGGATTTGGAGCGATTGTGGTACGCGCAAAAGCCGTGTCAGATGACATGATTTTTGCCTCCGCCCAGGCTGTGGCCGGCCAGGCGACCGACACCACCGAAGGGGCTCCTTTACTGCCCCCTAACGACAAACTGCGTGAGACATCAGCCGTTGTCGCCGTTCAGGTTGCCCGTAAAGCCATTGAACAGGGGCTGGCGCAGGTGCAGCCTGAAAATGTGGTTGAAGCTGTGAGAGAATATGCCTGGTGGCCGGTCTACTCACCTGTTGAAGCGATTTAAAAAGTATCATACCCCCTCACAGATATCTGTGAGGGGGATGTCATTTACTTTCTGATACGGTGTAGGTCAGCGATATTGAGGCCTGGGTTAAGCTCGAACGTGAAGGTCAGACCGGCCTGTATAGCGTGAGTGATATGAGGGCG
>NZ_JOMN01000036.1:0-65183 GCF_002153485.1 Acetobacter sp. DmW_043
TTAAAAAATTATTTTATTTATAATAATAAAATAATTACCTATAAAATAAATCATAAATTATTTTTAATTCTTTTTCTTTGATTAATTATACATATAAAAACATATAATTAATATTTTTTATTTTTATATAACAATTTATTTTTTTGTTAAATTATCATTGCTGACATAACAGCAACAAAGTATAAACTATAATTCATAATATGAAATTGCATTTATAATAGTCCGTTTTTAAAAGGCATGCAGGCATATCACTGCACAGGTCAGCGTGTCCGGACTGAATGGAGAGAACCAGCCTTGCCGACGTACCTCAGTATTTGCCGGAGAAGCATTGCAGCTATTATGCTGGCATCGGTAGCATCAGGTCAACCCGGTGCGCAGGCTCAATCCATAATCCCACCACCAACTTTCCTGATTATTGGAAACGGACACACAGAAGGCAGTAGCACAATGCTGCCTTCATGTTCAGAAACAGCCCATCGCCTCTCGGGTCAGCTAAAATCTCAGAATTACAATGTATTTGAGGTCCTGAACCCATCAAGTGTTGAACTGCGCGTTAGTTTATCCGGGTTTGCAAGACACGTTGATAATAAACGACCTGTCATTGCCTATTGCGGCATGGCATGGGTACAAAACGACCGTATTTTCCTTTCCCGTGACGAACAAAAAAGTGATCTTCTGCGCAATGCTGTTGTCGCTGACTCACTCATTCGCGCAGCGGATAAGCAAAACGGTTTCGTTTTTCTCGAACTACACCCTGTCCCCGGACAAAGTCAGGAACTTTCACGCGCTGTCGCCCTGCTTAAAAGCCGCACTGATACCTCACCATCTCTTACAGCAACGATTGTGCAATCCCCGGCAGCAGACCCGGTCATAGATGAGCTGACTTCCGCCATGCAACCAGGCTGGCAGTGGAATAATCTGGCTAATCTGACGCATGATAACGGATTAAATCAGAAATCAAATCCTGCACCAGATACTACAATCCCTTCTCCCCCTGCAGCATCGCCAGTACCCCCCTTACAGGCACCCCTCCCGTCAGTACCTGATAGCCAGGACCCAGCCCCCACCCATTCTTCTGTAACTGCTACCGATACCTCCACAGTTAAAGAAGTTTCTCCCTCTCCTTCTGCCGCAGTAAATAATAATACGTCTCAGCAACCTACAGCCGTAACACCTCCCTCGCCTCCTCCGGTTAAAAAAGAAAATACACAGGTTGTAAAAGCGCGGGAAAAGGCTGTCAGGCAACTACAGGTAAACCTGCTGGCAAGAGGGTACTACAGTGGTGTTATCAATGGGATAAAAACACCAGAAACTATTAATGCGATCAAAAAATTTCAAAAATCCATGCATGCGCCTCAGACAGGAAACCTGACAGATTATCAGGCTGCAGCTCTTTTCAGTGCGGTACATTAAGATGACACTCAGATTAAAACTCAACCTGACTCTCGTAACAGGCTTTCTGATAACACTGGCCGTTCTCGTACCTCTGCTGCGTAGCACCCTGAGTCAGACAGCCTATGATGCTGCGATAAGTCAGGCACAGCTCCTCAATCAGGTAAGTCAGATTACCGAACAGTATAACGAAAAAGAAATTACACCTCAGCTCCTTCAGAGCACCAGCATTGACTTCCCCCCTCAGAGTGTACCTTTTTATGCTGTCTCACATCTTGGTGCACTTCTCAGACAGGATCACGCTGGCCTGAACATCAGGGCCACTGCACTCAACCCGACAAACCCGGCTGATGCCCCAACCCCGGTTGAAAGAAACCTTATCGAGCGGCTGCGTAGCCCTTCTGCACCAGCTATGCTGCTTTCGAACTCTACTGACTCAACTGGAAAACCGACTCTTTTACTCGCAACTCCCATTCGTGTGACAAACTCAGGATGTCTCACCTGCCATTCTGATCCGGCCGTTGCTCCTGGAACAATGATTGATACCTACGGCAGCCAGAACGGCTTTGGCTGGAAACCAGGGGAGACTGTCGGCGCCAGCATTATCAGTATTCCTGTTGGCGCACTTCAGGCTGAAGCTACGGGCAAAATCTGGAAAATTATTCTGTGCCTGAGTGCCTTATTCCTGATCATTCTTGCCGTAATCAATATCATTATTGAAATCGCCTTTCTGCGGCCGCTACATGAAATGTCAGCCATTACCGGTCGGGTAAGCCGCGGTGATATGACCGCACCAGAGCTGGCCATTAATGATCATAATGAACTTGCACCTCTCGCCAGCGCCTTTACGCGCCTGCGGCGCAGCCTTGAGAGTGCCTTCAGCATGCTGGACGAATAATGATGACACCTGATCTTCCAACAAATGCCGGACGATATTGCATTGAAGCTTTGCTTGGGCAGGGTGCAATGGGTGTGGTCTATAAAGCATGGGACCCTCTTGTACACCGTCATGTCGCAATTAAAATGGTCCGCGATAACCTGCTGGAAGGTCAGGAACGTGCTGACTATCTTGCTCGCTTTCTCAATGAAGCACGTCTTGGCGGTTTGTGTGACCACCCCAATATTGTCTCCCTTTATGATATGGGTGGATCTGACGAAGAACCTTATCTCGTATTACAATATGTTGACGGACTGGGGCTCAATAAAGCTCTGCCAAAAGGAACAAAGCTCCCCCTGGACGAAGTAATCCCTATTGCTTTGCAGGTACTGGCTGCACTTGAATACGCACATATGCAGGGCATCGTTCACCGCGATGTCAAACCTGCTAACATTATCCTGACCTATCAGGGGCGCCTGAAAATTACTGACTTTGGTGTATCTCACAGTGCTCTGCTCTCTGAGGCTGAGACCACACCGCTACTCATCGGCACACCTAACTATATGTCTCCCGAGCAATGTGCAGGCCGCCCTGTCGATTCACGAAGTGATCTGTTCTCTTTCGGCAGTGTCCTTTATGAAATGCTCAGTGGCAAAAAAGCCTTTGAAGGCCGTGAATATAGCGACACCTCACTCCTGATCCTTAACACTGAACCAGAACCATTATGTGATCTGAGATCTGACCTCCCGGCAGGAATCGCAACAGCACTTAGTCGCATTCTGGCAAAAGATCCCAATGACAGGTTTTCATCTGCCCGTGAGTTTTCTGATGTTCTCAGGCGCGCGACACCACAGTTTGACCTAAGCTCTCCACTGCCTCTGCCTCAACAGCAGTTTCACTCTGCACCAGAGCAAAATATTTCTGATGATACAGCTGAAAATACATCTTACCATAAAGAAATATCTGAAAATGATGCATCTCTCGTTCCGGATGATAACGATGATGATTATGACGGAGATGCAACTGTTATAATAGCCGCGGAAGATAACCTGCCTCCGTTATCACATCCTGTAGCAGAAACTGAATGGCTGAATGCCCTGGAGGCGCATTTGCTGAACCTTTATGGCCCGGCAAGTCGTCAGTCATTAAGGAAGGCCTGTGAACAGGCAGAAACAAAAGAAGAAATCCTGGCATTAGTACTCAAAAACAAACGCCGCAAAAAAGATCTTCTCGCTCTGTTTTTGCCGGCACAACCTATAAATGAACAGGCTATTCACTCAGAAGAAAACGAAACGCCCACTGAAAATATAGTTGAATTACAAAATACCGCTGAAGAGGCACCTCTTCCTCAGACTGAGATCATACCTGAACACCAGAATGATCAGCATCCTGAAGAATTATCTTATGAGGAACCTCCTTACATTCAGCAGGAAGAAGATCCGCCCCTTACAGATGAAGATATTATCCAGGTCAGTGCCGCACTGTCTGATGTGCTTGGACCTGTTGCTACACCGGTCCTGCGCAGAGCCTCTCTCCGGGCTAAAAATTATCCGTCATTTGTCGCGCTGTGTGAGACTTATATCAAACATCAGGGAGATCAGGAGCGTTTCCGTAATCTTCTTGCTGCGACTACACGTACCTGAAAGGGATAATGCTCTATGTCTTCAACAACCCCTACATCGATATCAGGCACTGCAAACAAAGCCTCGCAGGCACGTGATGCTGTTCAGGGGGTGCGAAGTGTACTGGACAGCATATCGGGAGCTGATCCGCTCTCACCCCTTATGGAAACCAGCTCACCTCTGGGTGAAGATTTTTTGCCTAATCAGTCAGGCTCATTACATGCCATTGCCCTCAATGCACATGAAAGCATAAGCCAGCCTTTTCATGTTTCTCTGACCATTGTCACAACAGCAGGGCAGCTGTCTCCTGATCTGCTGCTTTACAATCCTTTTTGTGTGACCATTAAACGCTCTCCCTCTGCAGATCGTCATTTTAACGGCGTTGTGCAGCGTATGACACCGGTCGGAAAAACTGAGCGCGGACGCTGGACATACCAGCTGGAGATTGTACCAAGATTATGGTTTCTCTCGCAGTCTGAGGATTGTCGTATTTTTCAAAACCAGTCTGTTGACCAGATTTTGACCACTTTGCTGTCTGAGCATGGGATTCAGCCTTTTGAATTCAAAATTTATGGCGATAAACCTGTACGTGAGTACACCACACAGTTTAATGAAACTACACTCGGCTTTATGCACCGTTTATTGCAGGAAGAAGGCTGGTTTTACTTTTTTGAGCATAGTAAAAGCGAACATAAGCTTATTATTACCGACCGTAACGAATCATTTCTTCCTGTTTCCAGGCCGCTGCACCGGGTTGTACCCAAAGGTAATAATGTCGATATCATCGACCAGTGGGGCGGGGGTTCAGCCACAGCGCACGGTCAGGTCACTCTGACCGACTACGACCCCTCCCGCCCCGCGGTACCTATTCATGCGCAGGAGGTCACACTTTCAACAACAGCAGGCGCTGCAACCCGCAAAGTAGCACGCTGGCCAGCCCTGACAAAAGATCAGAAAACCGCAGATCGCCGGGCCAGAAGCCATATAGAGCATGCTGAGGCTTCCTCATCCCTTTGCCGCGGGCACGGGTACGATCCTGAGTTTATGCCCGGCCGACGTTTTCAGATCGAAAGCGACCCTCTGACTGGTAATGAAATGACAGAATATGCTTTGCAGTCTGTCTCACATCTGGCCAGTGATAATACCTGGGCGGGTCAGTCTTCAGGGGCACATTACGATTGCAGTTTTTCCTGTTTTCTTCAGGCCACTCCCTGGCGCGAGCCTGCAAACAACGCACGTCCTGCCATGACAGGTATTTTCTCAGGCGTCGTCATTGGCCCTAAGGGGCAGCAAATTCACGCAGACTCTCTGGGACGTATCAAAGTACGGATTATATTTGATCACCGCAAAGAAACATCATCAGGCTTTGCAACCTGGGTGCGTGTCATTCAACCCTGGGCTGGCGATAGCTGGGGCTGGCAGCATTTACCCCGCGTTGGCACTGAAGTCGCCGTTGCTTTTATGAACGGTGATCCGGATGAACCCGTTGTTATCGGTGGTTTATATAACCAGTCAATGCAGCCTGTTTTTGCTGTACCCAGCGAGCAGACAAAAAGTGGTTTCCGAAGTCGCTCTGTGCATGGAAGTTCATCAGAATTTTCCGAACTCTCTATCGATGATAATAAAGGTCAGGAAAAAATATACCTGCGATCCCAGCGTGATTTGCAAACCTACGTTCTGAATGATCGCAAAACTGATATCGATGGCTATAGCACGACAAATATTGAAAAAGATGTCAGCCTGACAACAAAAAAAGGATCGATGACAGTTACCTCTGAAACCGGAGCGGTAACCATCCAGGCCGAAACTGAAATTACACTTAAGGTTGGTGCGTCAACACTTCGGCTGACGCAGGATGGTATTACCCTTAACAGCGACAAAATAACGGGCACAGCCGGCAACACAATTACCTTCCTCGGCTCGACTATTCATCTAAATGGCTAATCTGAAAAACAGAGCATTCTCCATGACCGCACTAACACTCAAAGTTATTTCTGCACCAGAAGGAATATCTTCAAAAGACCAGATTATAAAAGATGAAAAATTTATAATCGGCCGGGATCCTGGCTGTAACTGGTGCCTTGCAGATACAAACCGTGTTTTATCAAAAAAACACTGCGTTATTGAACGCCATGGTGAAGGATGGTGCCTGAGTGACACCAGCACAAACGGAACGTTTGTTAACCAGGATACTATGCCATTAAAAAAGAAAAAACATGGCCTGCAGGATGGAGATATTATTGAATTTGCATCATATAAAATTAAAGCCATAATAAGTGGGCCAGACAATATCACTATAAAGAATGAAAATTATCCTTCATTATCAGAAAATACTCATAATAACTCTTTTACAGGAAACGAGTTCAGTAGCTCACTAGCAAATCTTACCGATGATTTCTCTGCTTTTCCACCAAATGAAAATCTCCTGATATCAAAGGATAGTATCTCTATTAACGAAATTCCATATATTGATACAACACCATCTGAGCGAGAAAACAGCCCGATACACGAAGCATATAAACCACCCAATGTTGTAAATGAAATTATCAGTGACAACTGGGATGAAGATCCTGTAGATGATAAAGTTATTAGTAAAAAAGATGATTTTTCTGATAGCGATGTCATAAAAAACTATCTCTCTGATGAACATGATCTGACACCCTCTGAGGCTGAACAAACATCCCCTTCTGATCAGGATATTTTTTATTATCCAGATACACAAACCTCTGTTTCTGCCAGTTCTGTAACAGAATATGAACAGGCCCCTGCCTATGAAGATATCCAGGCAGAATACAGGGCATCATCTGTGTCAGATACATTTATCCACGAAGAAGTTTCACCTCATGCTGAGGAAAACATACAAGCGGGTATATTTACTGACTCTGCCACTCCTGATTCAGAGCAATGTGATGACCGTATATCTGATTACAATGCATTTTCTCTGAAGGCTTTTTTACAGGGAGCCGGGATGGAAAAGATTATTGATCTCTCTGATCTGACCCCTGAGATCATGAACGAACTTGGCAAAAGTTTTCGGGCAATGATTCATGGTCTGCGTCAGATCATGATTGCAAGAGCAACCATCAAAGGAGAGTTTCGCATTGAGCAAACCATGATTCAGGCAGCTGGCAATAATCCTCTGAAATTCTCATCAGATGATGACGATGCCCTCATGGCCATGATTGGTATAGGTCGCAGGAGCGGTATGCCACCGTCGCAGGCCATTACCGAATCTCTTAATGATATGAGCTTACATGAATTTGCGGTGATTAATGCAATGCAAAGCGCCGTATTACATATGCTGACCCGTATGGAACCTGCACGTTTTACGGAAGATGCCGGAGACCGCTTTTTCGACTTCCTTCCGGCCAATAAAGCCGGACGCGCTTTTGCATTCTATGCAGATACACATAAAAATCTGACTTCTGCCCTGAAAGACGATTTTGACAGTAGTTTTGGCAAAGATTTTGCACGTTCTTATGAAAAAGCACTGACCAGTGCAGAAAAATCACTAAAAAATACCACCCATAAAGCTGAAAAAAATATTCCTTCTGCCGATGGAGACGCACAGTGAGCTGGAACAACCGTGTCGCCTGGGAGGAGGGCATGTTCCTCCGTGCACAACATTTCCAGCAACAGGACCGCTGGACAGAAGAACAGATACGCCAGACATTACGCTTTGTCAGACCCGATGGATGGGGTTTTGTACACCTGCAAATCAGCCAGGACCTCCTGACATCCGGACGCTTCGCCCTGACATATGCCTCCGGAGTATTTGATGATGGCACCCCTTTCAGCATGCCCGGAGAAGCTGATCTGCCCCCACCGCTTGAGATACCAGATACAACACGCGATGCGCTGATTTATCTCGCTCTGCCTGTTCGTCAGGCGGGCGCAATGGAGATGATTGCCGACGGCCGAAAAGACGGGCGTTATGCTGTATCAACCTTCGAAGCATTTGACACACAATCAGGCTCCTCCCAGCCAAGTGAAATTGATATCGGGCGTCTGAGCACAATACTTCTGACAGAAAACAGTGATCACGAAGGGTATCTGTGCCTGCCTGTCGCACGCGTACGCGAAGTTCTGCCCAGCCAGCAGGTCGTGCTTGACCAGGGATGGATCCCTCCGTCTCTGACCTGTTATGCAACGACACAGCTCTCTGCCCTGGCTATCGAGCTGACTGGCATGCTCAACCAGCGCGGCAATGCTATTGCGGCCCGTCTGACATCACCTGGCGGCAAAGGGAGTGCTGAAGTTGCAGACTTTCTCCTGCTTCAGTCAATCAATGGCTGGCAAAATCTGATGTCACATTTTGCTGAAACAGGCACTGTTCATCCCGAAGATTTTTATCGTTTTCTGATCTGTGTTGCCGGAGAGCTCTCAACATTTACAGCTCCGGACAAACGTCCTTCACAATACCAACCCTATCGCCACAAAGATATCCAGGCGAGTTTCGCACCTGTTGTTGCTGATATACGCCGTTCACTTTCTGCTGTGTATGAACAGACTGCCGTAATGATCGAGCTCAATCTGCGTCGTCATGGCATTCGCACGGGCACTATTCATGACCGCTCGCTTCTGGCTAAAGCCAGTTTTATCCTTGCTATTACAGCAGAGATGCCAACAGAAGAACTTCGCCGCCTTTTTCCTCATACTGTTAAAATTGGTGCTGTTGAGCATATCCGTGAGCTTGTTAACGTTGCTATGCCAGGCATCGGCTTACGACCGCTTCCTGTTGCTCCGCGACAAATGCCATTTTATGCGGGCGCAACCTATTTTGAGCTTGATCGCAACTCTCCCTCCTGGCAGAGCCTTAACAGTTCAGGGGGTATTGCTCTTCATGTTTCCGGTGACTTTCCCGGTCTGAAAATTGAACTCTGGGCAATTCGTTCATGACCGGCAACCCTTTTCTTGAGCCCGATGATAACGAGCAGACCATTATCCGCCCTTTACCTGGAGGGCGCCCTCCCCAGCCCGAAAAAACTGAGCCGGAGCAACCTCTCAGTCCCGCACAGCAGCAGATAAATGTACAATCGGCAAATGCGCTGCGTTTTGAAGATATTCAGCATTCATCACAATCCATCATTGTTGCCGCTGCTGCCGGGTGCCTGAGTTTTCTGAGCCGTATTCATAACACCTACACTGCCCCTGACCCCACGCAACTAAGACAAAATGCAATTGCTGCCCTGAAACAGTTTGAACAGGTTCTGCGTGATAATAATGTGCCAATGGATGAAATCCGCCCCGCACATTATGCGCTCTGCGCAAGCATGGATGACGTAGTGCATTCTACCCCCTGGGGTAGTCAGGGGATATGGAGCGCAGCCTCCCTCGTCTCCACCTTCCACCAGGAAGTGCAGTCGGGTGAACGTTTTTTTGACGTGCTGGTACGTATTTCGCGCAGCCCTGGTCGTATGCTTGGTGTGCTGGAGCTGATGTATCTCTGCATCTGCCTCGGTATGCAGGGGCGTTATCGCCTCTCCCCCCGCGGCCCGGCTGATCTGGATCGTATACGCGAAGAAATATTCATTCTCATTATGCGCAACAGGCCAGCGGTAGAGCGCGAACTTTCACCGCACTGGCAGGGAGTCAGCGCACCCTACCGCCCGCAACGATTTGGCGTGCCGGTATGGCTTGCTGCCGTGGCCGGCCTGACCCTGATTAGTTTTATTTATGTGTGGGTCACACTGGGAGCGGCACGCCTTTCATCAAACCTGTTTGCCTCAGCCCTCTCCATCCCGCCAGGGCAGCAGCCTCAGATTGCCCGCGTTGCACCGGTTGAAGACCTGCCTCCTCCTCCTGAACCCGTTCACGGGGAACGCGAACGCCTGGAAACTTTCCTAGCCCCTGAAGTGCAGCAAAAACTGGTCTCTATTGAAGGCACAGACGCCGTTCCTGTTATACGCATAATGGGTAAAGGCATGTTTCTGTCTGGTAATGAACAGCTTGACCGTAATACGCTACCACTCCTGCACCGTATTGGTCTGGCCCTCGCCACAGAAAAAGGCTGGGCTGAGATTATCGGCTATACAGACAGCCGGCCTATTCACACCATTCGTTTCCCGTCCAACCTTGAGCTTTCACGCGCCAGGGCAGAAACCGCTGCTACCTTCATTCGTGAAACAGGAGGCACTGGTATGCCACTCCATATTCAGGGTGCCGGTGCCTCTAACCCCATCGCTTCCAATGATACGCCTCAGGGGCAGCAAATGAACCGCCGCATCGAAATTGTTCTGCATCGCCAGACGCCAGACCAGGACAAGCAGCCGTGAGCCTTATTTCAGACGGTAATATCCCTCCTTTCCTCTCAGCCATAGCCGGACGCTGGAGTATGAGCTTTATGGGAGCAGCAATGGCTGGTGCTCTCATCTGGTTCCTGGGAGAGCTTGTCCCTGGCCTGCGTACACCTGCAGCCCGCATTATCTGTGTTATTATCGTTCTCATCATATGGGCGGGAGTAAACAGCCTGCTGTCATGGCGCGCCAGACACAAAGATAAAACCCTGATGGCAGGCGCCACAGAAGGTGATAACTCTGATGACGCGATGGCAGCACAGGCAGAGGCCCAGGAAGAAGCCCGCAACCTGCGTGAACGACTTCAAAAATCACTCCAGATTCTGAAAAAAACACGCAAAGGACGCGGCTATCTTTACGAGCAGCCCTGGTTTGTTCTGATCGGTCCTCCCGGCAGCGGCAAAACAACCCTGCTCACTCAATCGGGCCTGCGCTTTCCACTGGCACAGCCCGATGGTATCGGTGGCCTGGCACCTGGCGCAGTAGCTGGTATTGGCGGCACGCGCCTGTGTGACTGGTGGTTTGCCGATGAAGCTGTACTGATCGATACTGCCGGTCGCTTTACCACACAGGATTCCAACGAAACAGTTGACCGTTCAGGCTGGCTGAACTTCCTGGGCCTGCTAAAGCGCACCCGCTCACGACAGCCGCTTAACGGGGTCATTGTAATGATCTCGCTGGCCGATGTGGTCACAGTCTCACAAAGCGAACGGCTGTTTCATGCCCGCATGATTCGTGACCGTATCCGTGAACTGACCGAGCGCCTTGGCGTACGTATCCCGGTTTATGCTATTTTCACCAAAGCAGACCGCATTGCTGGTTTTACAGAATTTTTTGATGATCTCGACCGCGACTATCGCCGTCAGGTCTGGGGCATGACATTTCAGCTTCAGCATGGTATCGAAGACTTTACGAACGAATTTCATCTCCTGACAAACCGCCTGAATGACCGCCTGTTTGAACGGCTTCAGCAGGAACGTATTCCTGCAAGGCGTGCCATTATTGCTTCTTTTCCATTACAGATGGAAACACTCAATGATGCACTCAACGAATTTCTGAATGCTGCTTTTGGCAGCACACGTCTCGACCCGGCCCCTTTTATTCGTGGCATTTATTTTACCTCCAGTGCACAGGAAGGCACACCGGTTGACCGGCTAAGCAGCATGCTGGCCCGCAGCTTTGGCATCGACCAGCGTCGTATGCCGGCCCTCCGTTCAGATACAAAACGCGCCTATTTTGTCGAACGTCTGCTCAGCGAGGTGATTCTTGGTGAAGCACGTCTCGTCTCGTCTTCTCCCACACGGCAACGCCGCCGCCTGATTCTGCGTCGCTCAGGTTTTGCTGCTGTAGCGCTTGTTACTGTCTTATCCTGCATCTTTTTGTGGCAACGTAATATTGAAAACCGACAGATTATTGCCCACAACGAAGACGCAATTAACATTTATCGCAGCAAGCTGGAGAACCTGCACCTTGACCCTGTGGCAGACGATAACCTGCCAGCCGTCCTTCCGGCTCTCAATGCCGCCCGCGCCCTGCCTGATGCCCGTACACTGGCATCCCGTCATCGTGTCTGGCCAGGAATGGCCTTTAACGAAGATGCTGACATCGGCATGACGAACCACCTGATTTATCAGGCGGCGCTCCAGCGGCTTCTACTGCCTCGTCTGATGTGGCGCCTGGAAAATCAGATTCAGGAACATTTCAGCCAGCCAGCCTTTCTTTACGAAGCAACCCGTATTTACCTTATGCTCAGCAACCAGGGTTCACTTGAACCTGAAATGATCAGAGACTGGATGCTGCTCGACTGGGAAAGTCGTTTTCCTGGCCCAAGTGCAAAAATACAGCGTGACCAGCTGATGGAGCATCTCAATGCTCTGCTTGAAACGCCTCTCCCAAGCCTTCAGGTTAACGGGGGCATGGTAAAACAGGCTCGTGCTGCCTTTAGTCGTGTCAGCCCGGCTGAACGGGTCTATGGCCGCATCAGAGCCAGTGCCATGTCGGTTCCCGACTGGTCACCTGAGACCGCACTGGGCCACGGGCAAAAGCAATTTACGCGCCTGTCGGGTCGTCCCATGACAGACACAATCCCCGGTTTTTACACCAGTGCTGGTTTCAGGCAGATTCTTCTGCCGGCTCTGCCTTCTGCCGCGCAGGATGTCGCAAGCGAAAGCTGGGTACTGGGCAGCAGTGACCATAGTCTCAATGGCACAACACCTGCGAGCCTGGAAAACGGCGTTCTTGACCTGTATACTGCCGACTACATTCGCCACTGGGATGATATGCTGAACGACCTGGCCCTTGTACCCTTTTCAGGTCACTCAGACCTGGTACAGAGGTTATATGTTCTGTCATCACCACAATCACCCATGCGTGACTTCCTGGTCGCGATCACTCATGAACTTACACCGGCTACAGATGCACAAAATGAACAGCGTGGTGAAGATAAACAAAAAACTGACCCCGAAAAAAGCCGTCTTGGAGCATTTTTCAACAGATCAAAAGGAAGTAACCCTGCAGCCCCTGTGCCTGGCACAGAGATTGATCTGCACTTTGCTCCTCTGGTGATCTTTACCGGACGTACTGGCCAGGCTCCTCCAATTAATGGAGTGATGCAAATCCTGAACCAGTTCGAGGGAGCCATTGCCCAATTACCTAATGCCGATAATCCTGCGCAGCTGCTACAGTCAACACAAAACCCTGTACAATCTATTCAGGCAGAATCTCTGCGGCAGCCACAGCCTGTTTCCCGCTGGCTTAACCAGATCGCAACGGCAGGTGACAGCACAATGGCAGGTGATGCAAAACGCACAGCAGCCGCTGCCTATAGCAGCGCGCAGGGGCCTGCTCAGTTATGTATGGCAGTCGTAAAAAATCACTACCCGTTTGACCCGAATGCCGAGCAGGATGCACCTCTTGATCAGTTTATTCGTCTGTTTACCCCCGGAGGTGTGCTGGACACGTATTTCACAACACAGCTTGCTGCCTATGTCGATACAAAAGGGCCTGTCTGGCGGGCTCACAGCCTTGGCAACACTCCACCTCCGGTTTCGGCTGCGGCACTCGCTCAGTTTCAGCAGGCAGCCCGAATTCGCTCCCTTCTCTTCCCTGGTAACATGGCAGTACCTGCAATACATCTGCACATCACGCCTCTGGCAGCTGACCCGCTGTCAAAAATAGTAAATTTCAGATTTGGTTCACTCAATGTCGTATGGAAAGCCGGCGTCAACGGCACTCTTGGACAGGCGCTTGGTGCATCAATGACATGGCCTGGTGATAATATCTCCAATATTGCACTCGACTTTGTGCCAGAGGCCGCCTTTCCTCGCCGCCAGCAGGGCAGCTGGGCATTCTTCCATCTCCTCGACAGCGGAGTAATAACCCCGACAGGCAAACCTGATCATCTCGACATAACCTTCCGCTCAGGAGACCGAAGCGTTACCTATGATCTGGAAACATCAACACCTGAACAGGTTTTTGATCATACCCTTTTCTCACATTTTCACTGTCCGATACTGCAATAGTTCATGCAGAACCTTGAGGAATACCCACCTATGCCTGAACAGGCCGGATTTTGTGGCAAACTCCCCGCCAGAGGAGACTTTATCCGGCGAGGGCTTTCAGAAACACTGGTCTCATGCTGGGATAACTGGGTAGCCCGCAACCTGGCCTATACTCACACTGTTATTACTCAGGATGAGTGGATAAAAGGCTGGGTTATCGCGCCGCTATGGCGTTTATCTCTTCCTGCCGGGTATTTATCTGAGCAGCCCGTAAGTGGTCTGATAATGCCCAGTATTGACAAAGCCGGTCGCTATTTCCCATTTTTTGCCGGAGTGGAAGGTATTTCTGCGGCTATCAACACCGGCTCTTTCTGGCATGAGATGGAACATGCCTGCCGTGATGCTCTGATGCATACTATAGAACCTGATGAACTTTTTCTTCAGCTACAGAATATTCCTGCTCCCGAGGAAACATCCTGTATGACGGAACAGGGTCTGTGGATGACAGAAGGTAATAACACTATCCCTGCCCAGACTCTGACATATCAGGAGCTCCCCGAGCAGGAACTTTTTGCAAAGTTGTTCTGGGCATGACTGAAACAATACGATACTCCGCATCAACACATCAGGGTGTTGTCAGAGCTGAAAATCAGGATGCCTATCTATGCCGTCCTGATCTGCAGATTTTTGCCGTCGCAGATGGTGCAGGCGGGCATGATGACGGACAGTGGGCGGCACAACGGGTCATTGACAGCCTGGCGTCACTCCCTGCTGATCTCCGGCCCAGCGAACTTTTACAGCGTATTCGACACCGCCTGACAATGGCACATGAACAGCTGAAAATGGAAGCACTGCGACGTGACAGCCAGAAAGGTATGGCTTCGACTATCGTTGTTCTAATTTTAACGGAAGAGTATTTTGCCTGTCTCTGGCTGGGAGATTCCCGTATTTATATGATGCGGGATGGTGAGTTAATTCAATTAACAAAAGATCACTCCCACACACAGGCTTTAGTTGATGCAGGCCTTCTGCGTGTTGAGGAAATGGAATTACACCCCCAGGCAAATGTCATTATCAAAGCCATTGGTGCGGGGTCACAGCCACTTATGATTGATAAATGCACAGGCCCGCTTCTGCCTTACGACAGGTTTTTATTATGTTCTGATGGCCTGACAAAATCGGTTAATGACAGCAACATTCTTAAATGCCTTGAAACAGGAGTGAACTCTGCAGATCTTCTGGTAAAAACTGCTCTGCAAAACCATGCACGCGACAATGTTACAGCTATCGTTGTCAGCATTGAAGATGAAGAAAAATGGCCTTCAAATAACGATATTTAAAAATTATTATATTATTTTTCATCGGAAGCTGCCGGTGTAATACCAAGTTTAGACAGAATAGCAGCGCGTGTGCTCCCGTCTTCAATCAGGTCAACCAGAAGCTCACGCCATGATAGTCGTGCACGCCTTACCGCTTCATATAATGTTCCTGAAATTGGTGACTGAGGCTCATTTTTTTCAAAATACTGAGCTACATAAATAAGATGATTAAGCATATCATCACGCGTTGGCTCTTTAGGATTTGTCATACACTGCGCCTCAGAAAGACACTCTGAAGAAGTCTCTCTTCCTGTTGTTATTGCAATACTCTCTTCCTGTTTCAGCTCCTGCTCAGTTAATATAGCCTCCTGCACAACAGGAAGCGTAATATAACGAGCTGCTATTTTCTCAGCTTTTGTCAGAAGAGCCATAATCCGAC
The DNA here is from genome assembly GCF_002153485.1 of Acetobacter sp. DmW_043. NCBI lineage: Bacteria > Pseudomonadati > Pseudomonadota > Alphaproteobacteria > Acetobacterales > Acetobacteraceae > Acetobacter > Acetobacter sp. DmW_043. Next base: position 15,446 of record NZ_JOMN01000036.1, read on the forward strand.
TGGTAGGCGGTGAATCGTGACCAAGACGTTCAGTCATCAGTTTATCAAGCATTTTCCAGCTTTTTAAAGCCCGTCTGCTATCATGATAAACCTCCGACAAAGTGGTTTGCCCTAAACGGGCAGCTTCATCTTCAACCTCAGAAAAAGGCAGAATACCTGAAGCAAGACGCTGTTTGCGTCGTGCCGTGTCACCTATACCCTGCACCTCTTCTGACTGTTCATACTGCCATAATAAAAAAGGGGTTCCATCTGCGCGAGCAAACAAAGGAGTTTTTCGTAAAGCCTGCATCAGACTCCCATCTGAACTCACACCATTCAGCCCGGTTAGTGCTGCAAAACGCGCCTCAGGTCCATCCTCATCGTTCCCAGGGAAGAAGTCAGGCCAGTAATCAGTAAATAACCCAAGTGCAACATCTATGCCGTCAGCCAGTCCGTTCAGGCCATCAAGACGAATCAGCGCCTCAATCAACCAGGAAGAGACTTCAATATCTTTCCCTACCGACCGGAGAATTTTCGCAGAGAAATTACGTACAGCTACCCAGTGCTGCAAAGCCGCAGCACTTTCAGCCGGATCATACTCTCCTCGTCTTTCTGCCGCTCGGGCATCTGACCGTGCATCACGCAGCTGAAAATAAGGCGACGATGGTGAAATATCGAGGCGCGGGTCTGTACCCTGTGGAAGTTCTTCCGTGACAGGTTGCAATAAAGCATGTGGCGTATAGTCTTCTCTCTGAGCCATCAGGCGACTGCTCCGGATTATTTCAGATTATTTTCATCGCGCTTTTACCTGGCGACAGAACAGCTGTCTTAAGCTTACACAGATAACATGTAAAATATGTAATGTATAAAAATTCATTTTTTACACGTATTATCAAAAGAATACCTTCAGGTGCGGCCAGGAAACAACACTCTGACACACCCCCTTACCGAACCTGCCCGTAAACCACCATTATGTAAAAAACAGAAACATTAGTTTTCTATTATTGTTATTTATTACATTATCAATACCCCGTAAAAAAGGCACAGAAGGAACAGACCTCACACTCACTGTTCCGCCAGAACATCGCGTTTTTTGTCCTGCCACTTTCTGTTTTACGGAGTAATTTCCTCATGAAACTCTCTCTGCTTTCTCTCCCCGCTGCTGCACTTGCACTGGGCCTTACCGCTGCCCCTGCTTCTGCTCAGGTTGTAACCAATGCCTCTCAGGTTCAGTCCGGCACCTATGCTGTTGAGCCTGGCCACACACAGGTTGGCTTCTCTGTGCTGCATTTTGGCTTCACTAACTATCAGGGTGTTTTCTCAAACGTTTCAGGCACTCTGCACCTCGATGCCAAAAAACCGGCAGAATCGACATTGTCAGTAACCATTCCTGTCAGCTCTGTGCAGACAACCAGCACAAAACTTGATGAAGAACTGAAAAGCGACCAGTGGTTTGATGCTGCAAAATTCCCTGATGCCACATTTGTCTCAACATCTGTGCATACGAATGGTCATAACGACGCCACTGTAACCGGCAACCTGACCCTGCATGGTGTAACAAAACCAGAAACCCTGAAAGTACATTTCATTGGTGCTGGCGTTAACGCACTCGACAAAAAATACACAACAGGGTTTGAAGCAACAGCCACCATTAAACGCAGCGACTTTGGCGTAAAAATGTATGTTCCTTACGTTTCTGACGAAGTACGCCTGCATATTGCCGGCGCATTCGAAAAACAGGACTAACAGCCATGACGCTCCCTGCACACTTAAACGCCGGGAGCACACGCTACTCAACGGTTGCGATCATCCTGCACTGGATGATCGCCTTCGGGATACTGGTCCTGATCGCAATGGGGCTGATCATGGATCACCTTCATCTCGACCCCATGCGTGTGTTCCAGCTTTATCAGCTTCATAAATCTATCGGCATTACAGTTCTTCTGCTCGTTATCATACGTATTGGCTGGCGCCTGTTACACCGTGCTCCTCCCCTGCCTGACACGATGCCGGTGACAGAGAAAAAATTGGCGCATCTGGCGCATCTGGCTCTCTATGTATTGCAGATCATCCTGCCACTCAGTGGCTGGGCAATGGTTTCAGTATCAGTGTTTGCCATACCAACAGTACTCTTTAGTGTTGTGCCCTGGCCTGACCTGCCTGTTCTGCCAACACTTGAAAATAAAGCACCGGTTGAGGACGCGCTAAAAACAGTGCATCATTGGCTTGCCTGGGGGCTTCTGGCTCTGATCACAGCACACGTTGCAGCCGCACTCCGGCACCGTTTTATTTTACACGATTCAGTTCTTGCACAAATGCTTCCCTCACTGAAGAAATCAGTGCCTCTATCACGCCGGAAGGATCACACATCATGACGTCTCTGCGCACTCTTCTCCCCGCGTTCATAGCAGGAGCAACACTGTTCTCTGCTCCGGCTATGGCCGCAGACTGGATACTTCAGGATGGCAGCGGTGTTGTAGGCTTTTCCGGCACACAAACCGGCAAAACTTTTCATGGCCATTTCACCCGCTATCATGGCACGATCTCTTTTGACCCCGCACAGCCTGAAGCAGGACATGCCAAAATTATCATAGAAATGGCCAGCGCTGTTACCGGAGACAAACAACGTGACGAAGCTTTGCCTGGCCATGACTGGTTTGACGTAAAAGCCTTTCCTGATGCTGTGTTTGACGTAACCACCTTCAAACACCAGAGTGGCAATCACTATAATGCCGAAGGCACCCTCACCATTAAAGGTGTCAGCAAACCTGTGACTCTGCCTCTTTCTATCGATATCGCAGGCACAAGCGGCCTGCATGCAAGAGGCAGTCTTCAACTGGCCCGCACGACCTTTAATGTTGGTTTAGGGCCATGGCAGTCACCTCAGTGGGTAGCGCTTGAAGTCAACGTTGATGTTGACGTTACGGCTCACGACCGCTGAGAAAACGGTCTTATCGTCTTCAGAGGCAAGTCTCGGCCTGCCTCTCCTCCTTTGCCCATGGCGGATGTTCAAACGCCTTCACGAGATAATCAAGCAACGCTGTTAGCCGGGCTGGCCTCACGGTACTGGCTGGTGTTACAAGATATAACGTAATCACAGGCCCTTCCCACCCAGGCAGCAAACGTTCAATGCGGCCGGTGCGCAGGCCCTCCCACACCATAAATTCAGGAAACAGCCCGTATCCCAGGCCTGCCTCAAGAGAAGGTAAAAAAGCCTCAGAGTTATCTGCGCTGAAACTCGATTTCTGAGCCAGAACATACTCTTTTCCTGATTTACTTTCTCGTAAACGCACCATACCTGGCGCAGCATTATTTGTATAAACAAAGCTCTTACGGGTTTCGAGGTCGCGCGGGTGCTCTGGCCGCTCACTCTTTTCAAGCCATGATGGCGCCGCAACAAGCAAAAGCCTGACATCACATAACCGCCGGGCTCTCAATGATGAATCTGCCAGCGAGGCAATACGCAAAGCCGCATCATATCCATCTGCTACCAGATCAACAACAGCATCACTAAAATCGACTGACAGGTTAATAGCTGGATACTGCTCCAGAAAACCAGGCAGCACCGGTGCGAGATGGCGCACTCCAAATGTTGTAGGTGCTGCAAGACGAAGACGCCCTGAAGGGCGCTGCATATCGCCACGCGCCTGCACCTCTGCCGCTTCGGCCTCTGCCACGATACGACTGGCATACCCCAGCAGGCTACGCCCTGTTTCTGTCAGTGACATATGCCGCGAATTACGATTAAACAGCGATATCCCCAGCGAACGCTCAAGACGACTCACCGCTTTGGAAACTGTAGGTTTAGAAAGCTGAATTTCTTCAGCAGCACGGGCAAAAGAACCAAATTCTGCCACTTTTGCAAACACAGCCCAGGCTTCAAAATCTGGCAGACGCATCTTCTCTCCCCTGCACCACAAACAATAAAGCCAGCCTAAGACAAAAATACCTGCTTGGCAAAAATCAGAAACAATCCTTTTCCATAATTTCCATATACGCACCCATCACCCTGGAGGTATATTTTCAGACAACAGCTCTCAGATCTTTTTAAATAAGAGGCTTACATGATCGATATTCGCCCCCATAACCAGCTTGGCCACGCTAACCACGGCTGGCTTGATGCCAGACATCATTTTTCATTCGCTGACTACTATGATTCTGCACGTATGCACTGGGGTGCCATACGTGTGTGGAATGATGATGCGATTGCGCCCGGCACAGGTTTTGGTAAGCATCCGCACAAAAATATGGAGATCATTACTTACATTCGGGAAGGCGCTATTACTCACGAGGACAGCCTGGGGAACAAAGGCCGCACTGAAGCCGGAGATGTACAGGTTATGTCAGCTGGCACTGGTATTTTTCATAGTGAACATAACCTGGAAGATATCACCACCCGCCTGTTTCAGATCTGGATTATTCCTGACCGTTCAGGGCATGCGCCCTCATGGGGTACACGTACCTTCCCCAAAGGAGAACGGGCCGGAAAATTTGTTGCTCTTGCCTCTGGATATCAGGAGGATAAAGAAGCTCTTCCCCTGAATGCACAGGCTCGTGTTATGGGGGCATCACTTAAGAAAAATGAAAGCCTAGACTATAATTTTCCTGATAAAAACTTAGGATATCTGGTTGTCGCAAAAGGCTCAGTCGTTATCGACGGCAAGACTGCTAACGAAGGGGACGGCGCAGCGATCTCACAAACTGATACCATCACCGTTACTGCAACTGAAGATGCAGAAATAATTCTCGTAGAAACCAGGCCTGTCACAGACTAAAATAAACTTCCATAACCAGACCACAGTTTTTTAATATTCTGTGGTCATGCATGCAACGCTGACAAAAACCTCTCAGCTGTTATCGGACTGCCACCCATATTATAAAATTTATAGTGAATACCACGATTAGCTGCGATAAGATAAAAGCAGTTTCTCAAATGATTCTGGTTATCCAGTCTGCGATTTAATTCCAGAAGTTTTGTACCTTTTCTGGAAAAAACCAGATTAGCAAGCCCTGCACCATGAGGAGCTATAATGCTTGTGGCCTGCCGGAAAAGAGCAACCTGAGTCCTGAAGTCCATTCCCTCCAGAAACACTTTTGTATACCCTTCCTGTTCAAGGATCGGGTCAATCAAAGCCTGCTCATCTGGTGTAATACGCCCGCTTCCGTCCATAGCACGACCGACATAAAAGCGCTCTGGCAATTCGGGGTTATGGGGCACATCGAAAAGATCAAACAAGCGATGCGGAGCTTCCATATTCAAATAAAGCTCTGGCATTGTAGGTGAGTGCCAGAGGTAGTGAATACGTCGTGCTCTATAAATGCCATCTTCAAGCGGCGTCACCCTATCACTAAGACCAGCAACGGCCAGAGAGCTGTTAAAAACTTCCTGTGAAAATGCCGGGTTACGCGTAGCAAAACTTTTTATAGCATCAGGAATAATAAATTTTACAAAATCCGGCAAAATTCTTTTTGCTATCTGCATTTTTGAAACAGCATATAAAAGCCAGTGATAATAATTGCGTGCTGCGCCATCAAAGCTCAGAAACACATCGTCATTCAGTTCATGATAAGGCAAATCAGGAAGGCGTTTTGAAACATTATAAAGACCATGATTACAAAAGCAGGATGGCTCTGACATCACCCGGTCCTGATTATCAATAATCATTCCATCCAGACCATGACCTATAACAAAACGCCCGTTCTCAACAGTGAGCAGCCGTAATACTGTCTGCCTGATGCTGATATATTCTGAATCACCAACAAGGCGCGCACCGTAAAAACTCAGGCCACACCGAAAATCATCCATATTCTGAGAGGGGTAAGCCTCAGCGGGTGGAATAAGTTTTGTGTGACCAGCCTTCATAAGGTCTGTTTTACGTGCGGCATGAAAAGAAGAAATTGTATTCTTAATATGAAAAGGGTCACTCTGAATCGATGGCATCACATTATTCCGCATCCATAATATCACGCTCTTATATTTCTGGTTGTATCAGCTAGCAGCATCCAGCGCAAAGAGACATGCTACGTGTACATCTTAAAAACTGATTTTTAATAATTAATATTTTATAATAATCGTTCTTTTCTCTCTTATGTAATTTTCAATATAATAAGAAATATAGAATTATTATACTTTAAAATATTGTTCCTTTAATCCAAATAAAAAATATTTACTCCGTCAGAAAAACAAAATTTAAAGTAAAAACCCAACATAAGCTCTGATACGCTCTGTTCCCCGGAAAAAAGTCGGAGGTTACCTGCGCGCTTCACATGAAAAAGCAACAGGACACTCTTCAGCGCCAGAAAAATCATGCGACTTTATACCATCCTTCCCAGGTAACCACAGGAATTAGCAAATTGCTGCACATCAATCAAAACGAGAAGATTTTCACAACCAGTCAGGCACTTCCGTTCCCACCTGACGGGGCACTCTTACGATACAGAAGCTAAAGAAATACATATCCTGTCTTTTGCATTTATCCACAGATTTCGGGGATGAATATGTGGGCACCCTTGTGGAAAACGGGTACCCACACTCTGAACAACTGAAAAGACTAAACTAATTAATCCTGGAAACCAAACGGCCCTATACCGGGGTCCCAGTTACCCCATGCAGGATTCCATGAGGGATTCCAGTTATTCCAGGCCGGACCAGCCTGCCAGTCTCCCCAGTTCCACGAGCCATCCTGATACTCAACTGCAGTATCCTGCTGCTGATTAACCAGAGCCTGCTGCTGACGATACTGCTCATAAGCGTCATATGCTTTCTGGTCACCGACATACAGGCAGTCACAAATCGTCGGATCAGCGTAAACATAGAAAACCTTACCATCATGCATACGCCTGATAAAGCGGTGCGCTGGCAGTTTATCGAGCATTTTCTGACGCTTAACTGTATTAGCCGGGTGAAAGGCAAAGCCTGCCGCTGCCAGATGATCTTCTTTATGAGCAATTTTAAGAGGCTGACTGGCACAGGCGCTTAGCAGCATAATACCTGCGCAGACTGCACCAGATTGCACGAGAAAACGAGAAAACATCATTTTTTCCTTATACTCACGTAAGCCTTTACCCTATGGCTCTCCGTGTCTTGTTCTCTGTTTCAGACAAGAATTCATATCATGACCATTTTTTTTGTCATTAAAAACCGAACAAGGATGATAAGCAGAGTTCTCTCTCCTGAAATTATTTGTTAGCTTATAATAAGCAATTCGGTCTAGTGTTATACAACCCTGCTTCAGGACATAATACCCTGATCCTGACATTTCCGGAGAGAATGCGTGAAAGTAAAACCCTTATTGAACCTGCTTCTCCCATCACTACTGCTCATGCCATTACCCGGGAAGGCATGTTCCAGTCTGGCAATTACAGATGGCAGCGGGCACGTCTTTCACGGCCGCACACTTGAACTGTCTGAAGATCTGCCTTCATGGCTGACCTACTACCCTAAAGGTACAGCCTTTCAGAAAAAAGCACCTGATGGCAGCAATGCGGCAAGTTACCAGGCATTATACCCTGTATTGTCCGTCACAACCGAAGTCTATCAGGATGGTGATGACCATAATATGCTTGAAGGTGTGAACGGAGCCGGCCTTTCGTTCAGTGCCAACATGGTACCCGAAGCCAACCTGACACCCCTGACCAAAGATGAATATAAAACATCTGTTCCTGTTACCTCAATTGGGGAGTGGGCACTGGCAAATTTTGCCACTGTTGAAGAAGTCAGAGAAGCCGTAAAAAAAGGGCATTTCTGGTCCCCCGTGCTGACACGTCTTGGCGGCGTGAAATCACCATTCCACTTTGCTTTTTACGACAAAAAGGGCGGCAGTATCGTTGTTGAGGCCCTTAACGGCACATTTCACGTCTATGATAACCCGACAAAAGTTATGACCAATGGTCCTGACTTTCCGTGGCATCTGCAAAACCTGAATAACTACACGCAACTTACAAACAAGGACCGGTCAGAGGCCGTGCTGGGCACCCTGAAACTGGTTCAGCCTGACAGTGGCATTGCAGCAGAAGCACTTCCTTCCTCTGACACATCAGTCGGGCGTTTTATTCGTGGTGTGTATTATACAACGTACGCACCGGTTGCTAAATCCACCGGCGATTCATTCAATGTTCTGGCACACATTATGAACCGCTTTGACCGGATGAAAAACATCACAACCGATACACTTGGCGGCGAATCAACCATAAAAACAGGTAAAACACTGTCAGAATATACTGTCTGGACCTCTCTCACAGACCTGAGCGATGGTATCATGCTTATTCGGGGTTACAGTGATATCGGTTACAAAAAATTCTCTCTCGAGGCATTTCACGACGCGAAAAAGCCCGTCTTTGAAAGAATAAATGACGCGAATACGGCCCTCTCTTATTAATTACTTAAAAGAGGACATTTTGAATAAAAACGTCCTCTTTTTTGAATTTTACTGATAAGCGCTCTCACATATTCAATAAAGCATGAAGACATCAGGTAAGATAAATACCTTGCCTACCTCATGCACAAACCTGACTGCCTGAACACTCACATTACGTTTCTTAAAAGTATAAAATCAGGCAAACCGGAATATCTCCCAGTCACAGGGCCATTTTAATTAAATGCTCATCCTGCTGACACAAAGGAGAGAGCCCACCCTACCCTGACTTTCTTTCATTATAATTTTACTGATATATGTCAGAAAAACTAACCTGCCCGATACGAGTGGTTCGGGCACATTATCTCCTGTTTCCCCGCATAATATAATGCGCTGATCACACTCGTTACAGCTCTTAGATATAAGGATAAACATCATGTCAGCTTCAGAAGATTTAGCATGGTCTTTACCTTTACGCTGGGGCGCTCTGCTGCTGCTCTCTCTTATTTTTTCTGTTTTCCTTGAATGGCTCGGTTTACCTGCGGCTCCGCTCCTTGGCCCACTCGCCGCAGCAGTGATGCTGTCTATGCGAGGTCAGAAAATTAAACTCCCCAAGCCTGCTTTTGTATATGCCCAGGGCGTTGTCGGGGTCATGATCGCCAGCTATCTTCCGCATACAATCTTTCAGCAAATTTTGTCTGACTGGCCCGTCTTTCTGGGTGGCACGTTATCAACCCTTTCAGCTGCAGCATTTCTGGGCTGGTTCCTTACACGGTCAAAAATGCTGCCGGGCACGACTGCTATATGGGGTTTTTCACCAGGGGCAGCGACAGTCATGACGCTCATGTCTGCCTCCTATGGTGCTGATATGCGGCTTGTTGCCTTCATGCAATATCTCAGGGTTGTCTGCTGCGCTGTAATAGCAGCCTGTATGGCGCGTATACTTGGCACTCCGGCTGTTGCGCAAAGTGCTGCACATGTCATTTCGCCGGCCACTATACTGACAGGTCTGGGGCTAGTGCTTACGGGCAGCACTATAGGGTTATGGCTGAACATTCCCGCCGGGGGGCTTTTGCTCCCCATGGCACTGGGCATGATTGCGCGACTTGGTTTTTCAATACACCTTGAACAGCCATTCCTTCTGCGCGTCGTCGCTTATGCTGTTGTCGGCTGGGCTATAGGCATGCGTTTTACACCTGATATTTTATTGCATGCTGCCCGGGTGTTACCACGTCTGCTGAGCACAATTATTGCTCTTATTGTTATTTGCTTCGGCTTTGCCGTGGTTCTCGCTCATATAGCACATGTTGATCTGCTAACGGCTTACCTGGCGACCAGTCCGGGAGGGGCAGATTCTGTGGCAATTATTGCTTCAACTACGCAGGTTGATATGCCATTTGTCATTGCAATGCAGATTGCCAGGTTCTTTTGTGTTCTGATCACCGGGCCAACTCTGGCACGATTTCTGTCACGCCGGACCGAAGACAGTTAAGCACCTGACTACACAACCAGCCTTTTAAAAACGTCCCAGCTTTGTATAACCGCAGGCCAGAGCAAAACGCTGCGCCAGCCTGCGTGCCCGCCTGACAGGCATTTTGCGCAACACAACGTCACAATACATATGGTCGTGCAACGCGAAAGCAACCATCTCCCATCCGTGATGCAGCATAAACTCGTGCCCGGCCTGGATAACACCATAAGGGCTGGCACCGTCACTCATGATATAATCGTTAAGAATAAGAAGCCCGGTGTGAGGCTTCATTTTCTTACGGGCAATCTCCAGGTCACGCACCACAGCATGGTAATTATGGTCGGCATCAAGATAAACGACATCCAGGCTCTCATCCGCAAGGGATGCAAGCATCGTTCCGCTATCACCTTCCATAACCACAACCTGACCACTGGCGACCTGCGAAGCAAACCGATCTTTAAAAAACTGCCCGTGCGTTTTATTTTCAAACAGATCTGATGTCTTCTGCCCCCATACTTCCGGCAGCTTATGAACCATGAATTCGTCAATGGCATAAAACTTAGAGGGCTTGCAGATTTTTAGAAATTTCTCTGAAAAATCACCCTTCATCACGCCAATTTCAGCAATGTGAGCATGGCGTGGCAGAAGAGGCAGAATATCATCACGCGATGACAGGAGCCGGGCGTTTCTTAACAGACATGAAGGTAATGCCGCCACTGCAGGAACCGCCTGAGACATCAAAACACCTTTCTTGACTGAGAATGAAACACCTTTAAATGCCTTACCAGTACTGAGCAATAAGCGTTTTATAAAGCGTGATACACGACGCACATATGAAAACAATAACCGTGATATTTATCAGAACATCAGAAAGAAACGAAATATTATACTCATAACGGGTAAAAGGCTTATCTGACATACTTAACAAAGCCGGCAACAAAGACAATGCCATCAGCACAGGTAAAAAATAACGCCCCTGAACCCCCTGAACCATGGGCGCCTGCACAGCTGTCCAGGTCACGTACAATGCAACGAAAATACCCAGACACACCATCGCGAGAACAACAAGCAACCCCAGGCTACGAGCGAGCCCCGAGCGGCTCAGGCCGACTGGCCACCTCAAAAAAAAGGACAACACAAACACAATACCCGACACCCAGTATGCCAGCGTATAAAAGCCCACAGGCAACAGCACATTGAGCCACCCCAGAACACCAACACTCTCACGCAGCATAATCCACCAGCGTACATGCACGGTGTGCAATACGACATGGAGTGTAAACGGGATATGATGAAGCACAAAAATCATCTGGTCAGCTGCCATCACGCCAGGCACCTGAAAATTAATGATAACGGGGCCGCTGCCAAACAATGCCCACAACGCAAAAACTATAAACCCGGTGAGTGAGGCCAGTAATGCTGACAAAAAATTCTTATGCCCTGCACATAAAAAAGGAAGACACAGAAATAAAGCATACGGCATTTTTGCTGCCGCCACACACCCTGAAACCAGCCCGGCAATAATGAGAATTTTCCCCTGACAAAGACGGGCCTGTGCAGATAACCCGCAAAAATATGACAACAGCGCAACGGCAAGAGCCATCAGCGCCAGTACCATACCATCCTGAGAGCAGGATGCCGTCAGACTCACACTCATTGGCAACGCAAGGATAAGAAGCAGCAAAACAGCCGTACAATCCTGTGCAATACATAATGCCAGTGTGCCAACTACTGTATTAACAAGAAGATTGCCCGCACGTGCCAGATAAAACATGCCCAGCATACTCGAGTGCAGCTTTTTCCCCACTAATACACCTGCAACTGCACCTGTATAAGAAACCGGGGGATAAAGCACACTGTTTGGAAAGCCTGCAAACTCAGTTGTTTTATTAAAGGGAAGCACCATAGAAGCCGCAATCTTCCCCGCCATAATCTGTGTTTTATCTGTGCCGCCGCTATCCTGAAATATGTCGATCAGCTGCCTGACAGAAACAGGCAAAACACCACCACTCTCAGACGAGGAGCGCTTCACACCAACAAGCCCTCCACCCGCAATCTGAAATGTACGCATAAAATGAGCAGGTTCATCCGCAACCTGAAAAGGGGGAGTAAGAATAATACAAAATAAACCTGCCACAAGCATATAAGCAGCATATAAAAAAGGAAGAAACCTGCGCTGCATCAGCATGAAAAATCACCTGAAAAATTCTTTTTTAAATCTTTATTATCCACAAAAAATATTCCTTCATTTTATAATTTTTCAATAATGTATTAAGATACGACCTTAAGATGATTAACGCGAAGAAATATCTTTATCTCAGTCGTCATACATTTTTTAAATACCTCTGACCTCCATTATGAGCGCCACTTAATGAGTGTTACTCCCCCCTCATCGCATCTGACCCGAGCCGTTCTGGGCGCTATGATGACATGCGTCATGATTTTATTTTCACTGTGGGTCATACGGCCATTTTTACCCGCAACAATCTGGGCCATGACAATTGGCATCACCACCTGGCCTTTATTGCTAAGCCTGCAAAAAATACTGTGGGGCAGCAGGCCTCTTGCCATCGCTGTGACTACTTTATTTGCACTTATGGTTTTTGTTTTACCTTTTTTTTTGGCAGCTCTCACTGTCATACAATACAGCAGCACTCTGATTGCTTTCGCGCATAGCACCGCCTCTTTTCGCATCCCCCCTGAGCCCGCATGGCTGACCAACATGCCTTATATCGGGCCATATACACACTCAGCATGGCACCGGATAGAAAATACCCGCCTGCCACAACTGCTAACCGGGCACCTGCCTAGCACAAATGAAATTCTTCGCTGGCTGCTCAATAACCTGGGTGGCTTTAGCATGCTCACCATTCAGTTTTTACTTATGCTGGTCATTATGGCGTTTATGCATGCAAAGGGAGAAAAGATTACGCAGGTTATGCTGGGGCTGGGTTACTCCCTGGCAGGAATAAAAGGCCAGAATATGATGCTTCAGGCCGGGCATACCATTCGTGGTGTTGCTATTGCTGTAACAATTACTGCTCTGGCTGAAACAGCCGTAGCCGGCGCCGGGCTGATTGCAACTGACGTACCAGGAGCCACGGTATTAACAGCTATTACCTTTATGGTCTGCCTGCTTCAGGCTGGTCCGGGCCTGACACTTATCCCTATTGTTATCTGGATGTTTATCGCCGGGAACCCACTGAAAGCGACCATCCTGATGGCCATAACGATAGTAACGATCGCAATTGACAACCTGCTGCGCCCCTACCTGATTCGTAAACAGGCCAGTATTCCACTCATACTCATTATGGTTGGTGTGATGGGTGGACTTACAGGCTTTGGTCTGATTGGTATTTTTATCGGCCCTGTTATTTTATCAGTAACCTATACTCTGATAAAAAGCTGGCTGGAGACTTCAGCTCCGGTTACTCCTGCATCTGATGATACACACGACACAATGGAATCAGGTTCACCATGATAAGAACAGAAACAAAACAGAAAACCAGTCTCTTTTCGGTCTCTCGTTTCTTTGTTCTGCACGCGGAGAGCAGGCCCTGCAAGGTTAATATTATATTACAGAAAAACCACAAAGATTCTTAAAAATGAGATTTCTTTATATAAAAAATGAAAAAATCTCATTATTTTCAATAATTTATATTATAATAATATCAATTCAGGCTGTATCGATATTATTATACAGCATTAATTTAATAACGAAAGAATTTTCAATATTTATAGGGATAATAACATCCCTTGCCAGCCCGATATTAAGCCTTGTTGTTGGCACAAGGCTTTTTACAAAACATAATCCACCCAAGATCGTCGCTTCATTTTTTACTTTTATAACTTATTTATTTACATGCGTTTCCTTCGCTATAATATATCTTATATTAAACGACAATATAGATCATTCTTTTGCCATTCCCTCATCGGAAACATATTTCTCTCTTCCTATTGCTCTTTATTTCAGCCTTATCACCATTACAACAACAGGATATGGAGATATATATCCTACCGCCGACCTGTCACGGCTTGTTGTCGGTTGTGAGATTTTTACAGGGCTGCTCTATCAGTTCTCAATTTTTTCTTTACTCACAACCTTTATAGCCTCATCAAAATCAAACCATTAGTCAGTGCTCTTTCTCTGCCATGACACGAGGCATAAACCTGTCACTTTCTCTTACGCCGGTTACCCGGCGCTCTGGCCGCGATTTGCGCTGATGGATCAAAAACAGGTGGTGGTGGTTCAATACCCAGCTGCAAAGCCTCCAGCCGCTTAACTTCGTCGCGCAGGCGGGCAGCAGTTTCAAACTCCAGATTAGCCGCCGCCTGACGCATCTCTTTCTCAAGCCGGGCAATCACCACACTCAGCTCCTGCCCGGTGGGCATGTGTGGTGTCATTACTTCTCCTGCCCTGGTGGTTTCTGCCTCAGCTTTTTCAAAAGCAGCTGCTACGGGCTCTCCTACGGTTTTCTGCACACTGCGGGGGGTAATGCCATGCGCTGTATTCCAGTCAATCTGCTTCTCACGCCGCCTTGCCGTCTCTTCAATCGCATAGCGCAGGGAATCAGTCATTTTATCAGCATAGAAAATAACGCGCCCGTTCACATTACGGGCTGCGCGCCCTACGGTCTGAATCAGAGATGTACGGGAGCGTAAAAAACCTTCTTTATCCGCATCAAGAATGGCGACCAGAGCACACTCGGGGATATCAAGCCCTTCACGCAGCAGGTTAATACCTATCAGCACATCAAAAGTGCCCATACGCAGGTCACGGATAATCTCAATACGCTCAAGTGTATCAATATCAGAATGCAGATACCTGACTTTGACTCCGGCCTCAGACAAATACTCGGTCAGGTCTTCTGCCATGCGCTTGGTCAGCGTCGTCACCAGAATGCGCCCGCCGGCTTCAACCGTAGTACGGCACTCGGCAAGCAGATCATCCACCTGATGCTCAACCGGACGAATATCTGTGACCGGATCAACCAGCCCTGTCGGACGAATTACCTGCTCTGCGAACACACCACCGGTACGCTCCATCTCCCACGGACCAGGTGTCGCACTGACAAAAATAGTCTGCGGCCTGAAAGTATCCCATTCAGCAAAATTCAGAGGCCGGTTATCCAGGCAGGAAGGCAGCCTGAAACCAAATTCAGCGAGTGTTGACTTACGTGCATTATCCCCTCGCTCCATACCACCAATCTGCGGCACAGTGACATGACTTTCATCAACAATCAGCAGAGCATCTTCAGGCAGATATTCAAATAACGTAGGGGGCGGATCGCCCGGCCTGCGCCCTGAAAGATAACGGGAGTAATTTTCGATACCTTTACATACGCCCGTGGTCTCAAGCATCTCAAGGTCAAAGGTTGTGCGCTGCTGCAAACGCTCAGCCTCAAGCAGCTTGCCCTGCTGGTTAAAAAGATCAAGCTGCTCACGCAGTTCATCCTTAATCCCGACCATGGCCTGCTTCAGCGTGGGTCTGGGCGTGACATAATGGCTGTTCGCGTAAATAGCGATATGTTGCAAATCAGCCGTTTTTTCGCCTGTCAGAGGATCAAATTCAGTAATACCGTCAATTTCATCTCCAAACAGCGAAATACGCCAGGCACGATCCTCGTTCTGCACAGGGAAAATATCGATCGTCTCACCACGCACACGAAAGCACCCGCGCGCGAAAGCCATATCATTACGACGATACTGCAATTCGACCAGCCGCTGTATCAGCTGCTCACGGTTCAGTTCGTCACCATTGACTACTCTGATAACCATATCCGAATATGTTTCAGGTGAGCCGATACCATAAATACACGACACCGAAGCAACGATAATAACGTCGTTACGCTCAAGCAAAGCCTGCGTCGCAGCATGGCGCATACGGTCAATCTGCTCGTTAATCTGACTATCTTTTTCAATAAATGTATCAGAGCGCGGCACATAAGCCTCAGGCTGATAATAGTCATAATAACTGACAAAATACTCGACTGCGTTATGAGGGAAAAACTGCTTCATCTCGCCATAAAGCTGAGCTGCCAGTGTTTTATTAGGAGCAAGAATAAGCGTTGGCTTTTGCGTAGCCTGAATGACCTGAGCCATACTGAAGGTTTTACCCGACCCCGTAACCCCCAGCAGAACCTGATCGCGCTCCCCCTGTTCAACGCCGGCCACAAGCTCACCGATAGCACGCGGCTGATCACCGGCAGGCTCGTATTCAGACACAACCTCCATTCTGCGCAGCTTGGGACGAGGCGACTGCTTTTCCGGCGCGAAGGTAACCGGAGGAAGAGCTGCGGCTCTCTCACTCAGAGAAGAACGCCGGGACGCTGCACGGGGAGAGGATTTTGTTGCCATGTGCCAAAGATGGCGCTTAACCAGTTGACCTGCAAGGGTGTATGAGCAGGCGTATATTTTTATGCGTTTGTCTTTACGACTATATTAATAAAAGTTAATATTAAATGATAACCAGACAATATTTCCATTCAATATGCTGATTTATAGCACCGTTTTTTAAATGTAGTGTGATTCATGAAATATCAGAGACTTTCTCCGTCATCCGCCTACAGTCAGTCGACTCGTATAACGCCAGGCGAAACCCAGACGAATACGCGCCCAAAAATAAAGACTGAAGCTCAGACAAAAGCGAAAGCTACCTCAAAAACCCATGCAGACCCGACAAAGCCACCAGTCGTGCCGCGTGCTGGCGTGATTTCTGTTGTGCGCAGACAAAACCTGTTTTTGCTTGTCCGGCGCCTGAATGCGCCTGACGCAGGGCTATGGGGCTTTCCCGGAGGAAAAGTCGAGCCGGGCGAACGTTTGTTCAGCGCAGCAGAGCGCGAGTTAAAAGAAGAAACCGGCCTGACCAGCACAGCGACCCATATCGCTGATATTATCGAAACCATACGCCATGCCGCTGACGGCACACTGCTCTTTCATTATGTGATTACGGCTATCTGCTGCATCGAGACAGGAGATGAACAAACACCCGTTGCAGCCAGCGACGATGCCATGGAAGCACGCTGGTTCTCTCTTACTGAGATTGGCCAGCTTGGCACCCAGGCAAGTTCAGGCCTGTATAATCTGGCCATACGTGTTGCTGAACAGGACAGAACAAACACTTTAATTCGCTAAGGCACTATCAAACAGGCTGAAAAAGATTTTTCAGCCTGCCAGGAGTATTAGTCAGCCGGGTATTTTACAGCCAAAAACTTTTACAAATTACTAAGCGTACTTTGCAAAAAGCAGATAAAGCAAGATTGTTATTCCAAGCCAATGTTGTTCGATTAATGAATAAAGAGGGCCTGTCACCAGGGTTAACAGCATACGGGGCAGAAAGCATGACCAGCGATGCACCAGCCCCTACCAACAATGACATGATTGCACGAAATATTAAAAAACATCACTTCTCTTTTATTTGTAGCAATAAAAACAAATGAAAAGAAAATAACACTTACAATCGCTCGGATATCAGATTGACATTACAGCAAAAGAGAATTTTATTCTTACATTCGGAATGATAGTACCTGGCGGACTGGGAATTTCATCTTTTATTATATCTTTGATTGAAGGTTTTTTCTCCAGAATATGCAAAACATGCAATGACAATAGGCATATTTACAGCATTTGGATTTGCATATTATGTGCAGAAAAACTCACGAAAAGCATTAAAAACAAAAGACAACGAAAAGAGAATTATTTTATTAAAGAAAATGAAGAAATTTATCAATTTATCAATATCTTTATATATTACAGGCTTATTATTCAACAATAATTGTTTATAATTTCCCACCACATTTTACAGAGAATCAAAGTAGTGAATTATTAGATTTTCAGGTTAGCTGTTTTATGTCGATAATATTCTGTGCTGGCAGTACTTTTTTCATCCCACTGGCTTTAATGGGACACCGTGTCAGCTGGTTGAAAAACCCGAGGTAACCACACGTCAGGCTTCCCCAACAAAGAGCCTGACGCAAATAATTTAACGAAAAACCCGCTTTTTCATCAGTTTGAGTTTTACAAATATCAGCAGAACAACAGCCGCATATCCTCCCCCCATAACACTCATAGAAACAGGCAGGTCAGGAATAAGATATGTTGGTGCATCACACGGTTTAGACGGGAAACGTGGCATCGAAGCCAGCCGCTCTGCCATTGTAGTGCCTGTCACATGCGGAGCCCGGCACGCCGGGAACGGACTTGGCCACCAGTGCCACTCTACCCCGGCGTGACAAACAGCCAGAGCGCAGGAAGCAAGCAGAACCGGAGCGGCAAGCCACAATACTACCCCTCCTGCGGCTCCAGGCAACAAAACATCAACCAGACCAATAACCAGCAGAATACGCCAGGGCCAGCGTTCAGCCAGGCAAAGCTCGCACGGCATAACTGACATCACATGCTCAACAAACCACGCCACCCCCAGCGCCATACAGGAGGCAGCGATCAGAAACAAACCTGTTCTACGTGACATCAAAACCTCTCACTCAGGCCTGTCTTTTGACAATTCCTCAAGAAAATCACGTGCCCAGCTGCTGGCAGTGACACGCCAGACGCTCTCTCTAAGCTTTTTACCGCGTGCAAGTCTTTCAGCCTTAGGCATAATCAGCGCACGATGAAGCGCATCCGAAATTTCTTCCGGATCATGCGGATTAACCAGTAAAGCATCTTCCATCTCGGCTGCAGCACCGGCAAAACGCGACAAAATTAACGAACCGGGATTATGTTCCTTCTGCGCAGCAACAAACTCTTTTGCTACCAGATTCATCCCGTCACGCAGCGGTGTCACCAATGCTGCATCTGCCAGGCGATAGAACCCCGCCAGAAGATGGCGCGGCACTGACTGTGTCAGGTAACGAATAGGCGTCCAGTCAAAATCACCATACATGCCGTTAATACGGCCTGCAGTTTCATCAAGGTCACGCTTCAGTGCTTTATAATCCGCCACATTCCCGCGAGAAACAGGCGTGATCTGCAAATACATCACCTTACCTTTATGCTCCGGGAAACGTTTAAGAAACGCCTCATATCCCAGAAAACGCTCAGGCAGACCTTTAGAATAATCAAGACGATCAACCCCGATAACCAGAGGACGACCGCGCAGACTGGCCTTCAGGCGGTGTACTTCAGCATCATGCTCACCGGCTTCAGCCTGCCGGGCAAAACTATCAGGATCAATACCAATAGGAAAAGCCTGAGCACGCGGGCCAAACCCGCACTGCATAAACCCGTCATTCATGTTGCGGGCATCATCTTCTGTCTGCAAACCGATGACATCATATGCCTGCATATTTTTCAGCAGCGAGACAGCACTCGGCAGGGACTTCATCAGGCTCCATGGCGGAAACGGAATATGCAGGAAGAAGCCAATTTTATTCTTCACACCCAAATTGCGCAGAGCCTGAGCAAAGGGAAACAGGTGATAATCATGCACCCAGATAATATCGTCAGGTCGCAGAAGGTCACTGAGCTTACGGGCATAAAATTTATTCACATCGAGATAAATTTCCCTGTCTCTGCGAATAAAATCCATCAGGCCGGCCCGATAATGACACAGAGGCCAGAGAATGCCGTTTGAATATTTCTGATAGAACCCATCAAACTCAGAGTGTGTCAGGTCAATTGTGGCATATGTTACATTCTCCACCTGTTCCTGACTTACCGTGCGGCTGTGCTTTTCTTCCTCCGCAACCTGTTTGCCAGACCAGCCAAACCAGAGCGATTCGCCACGCCGTAATGCGTCCTGCAACGCAACAGCGAGCCCTCCGGCCGGATGGTGGCGATCAGATGAAGAGGGAACTCTGTTCGAAACAACAACAAGACGCCCCATAACTCCTATCCCTCCTCTTTAACAAGGGCTGATAACCAGGCGCGTAACGCAGCAGGATTTGCAAAGTTGGTCGGAATACGCAAACCAACACCGCCCAGTCGTTTTGCAGCGGCAATACCATCCTCATCAGTTACATCATCGCCGACAAAAACCGGCTTACGCCCGGCGAACGGGAAATGTTCCATCAGAGCGGCAACAGCATAACCTTTATCAATACCGGTGGGCCTTACCTCCCACGCCATCTTGGCTGCCTGCAGGTGAAATGCTCCCTTTGCGCTCGTAAGCCAGTTTGAAGCCTCTTTCTTCAGTATGTTACCGGCTTCAGGTGCCCCACGGTAATGCAGCACAAAACCAGCCTGCTTATGCTCGAGGCGTGTGCCAGGCCAGGCATCAGTCAGCTTCTGTGCTTCTGCCAGCCACAGTGGGGGCACAACAGGCAAAGCTGCTTTCTCAATTTCTCCGCCCGGACGATGACGAATAGCTATGCCGTGTTCACCCGCAACAGCAAACGGAATATCACCAAGAAAATGATCTATCTGGTCAATAGGCCTGCCAGACACAACAGCCAGGGCATCACCACACAACGCACGCAATTTACGCAAAACCTGCGGTAATGTCTCAGGCACAATGACCGATTCAGGGGTCGGGGCAATATCAACAAGAGTTCCGTCAAAATCCAGAAGAAATGCGGCCTGACTCAGTGCAGGGATCTGAAGGGGGCTTTCGTGTTCTGAAACTGGACCACTCACGTGCTATACCTCTTTATTGCATATCGCATGTCGGCTCCACGCGACATCTGTCACACAAAACCATCTTCTCCGAGAAGATACCGACACATCCTGTCTTAAAAATGGTCTGCCTGCACAATTGTAATCACAGATGAGTGACAGACCCTTAATATTCACCACCTGTTTCCGGCCCCGCTGACGGAGAAGGAAGCGCTTCGGCAGGAGACTGCAAAGCTGAACCTGACGATGATCCGTCGAGTGTCGGTGGCGCAGCTCTCAGTGACGGAACTGCCGGCACAGGCAAAGCTGGCAGAGCCGGCGACGCGTCCTGCCCTTCACAACGCACCATACGCACGTCATAGCCAGCACTCTCAAATACACCAGCCCATGGCTCTGCCTCCAGCATCCAGCCATTAAAGACTGCACCCTCTTTGCGGGTATCATGCAGATCCAGCCATGCAGCTGAATCAGGTGACAGAGTTGGCGGCCGCTGCAGGCAGCGACGCGGCGTTATATCGAGACTTTTATAATGCCCGGTCGTGCCAACAGGCACAGTGACCAGCTCGACATGAGCATCAAGCCTGTCGAGTACCCTGACAACTGCAACTGACTTACCCTGCCACGTATCAGCGGGGTAAATCGCAGGCGGGGCCAGTGGCGTCAGCTGCGCCAGTGCAGCGGATACAGGCGCAACAGCTGTTATAAAACAACCTGCTATGAACACCGTATTTTTGTGCAATACAGAGCGCCTCATACGTCGCCTGACCTCTGAGGCGAAGTCAGTGAGGATACAAGATTTATCAGGTGCTCGCGCATAACCTGTTCTCCGACACCCATCAGAAGGGCATCATCGAAAGCATCCTGCATGACATCCCTGAGCTCTGACCAGTTCTCTTGCAAAACCCGTATCTTTTCAACACATGTTACAGGGTGTCCGTTCTCCTGCAACCAGAGCTCAGGCGCGACAGTCATTGACTCTTTTATCTCCGGCGTCATGAACTGATGAGCAGTCAGGGCGCATCAGCTCCGTTTTTATTTGCAGCATCTTTATTAGCGCGCGTCAGTGTATCGGTTACAGAAAAGATAAACTTACTCAGTAACTGTTCAAGACTGATCGCACCCTGTGTCTGGGTCAATGTGTCGCCAGGTTTCAGGTTTTTGTCATCCCCCCCCGGAGAAAGGGCAATATACTTACCACCCAGCAGGCTGTCGCTTGTGACAATCGCCCCGGTATCTGCCGATAATTTAATATCCGGCCTGACCGTAAAAGTCACTTCTGCCCTGTAGTTAGCGGGATTCACCCGCTCTGATGTAACCTGACCGACCGTGACCCCGGCCAGACGCACATCTGAACCAGGACCCAGACCGTCAATATGGTCAAAACTGGCATGCAGCACATAACCTGTACTGTCTGTACTACGCCCTTCACTGACAACAGCAACAACCAGCATGATCGCCAGAGCGAGCAAAACGATTACACCGGTCAGAAGTTCTGCCGCACTGCGCCGCCCCTGCACTTTTACTACCGAAGCCATGACTACTCCGCACTCCCTGTCTGTCTTATCTGAACTCTCTAACAGAGAGTGCCTGTCAGATCACGTCTCTGGTGACCAGGCGTCATATTCTCCCGTACCCGGCGGGGTTACCCCTGTCTTATACGGGCTGCCCGGCGGACGATAGGCCTCTGCTGTGCCCGTCAGATTCGGCTCATGCGGCAACTGCCAGGGCTTACGCTCAGCCTGAGGAATCGGCGCATCAAAGGTATGATGCAGCCAGCCCCACCATTCTGCCGGCACGGCTGAAGGATCTTCCCCCTTAAGGTAGATCACCCAGCGCTCAACACGGTCGGTGCCACCACCGCGCCGCGCCGGGCCAGTCGATTCGTAATAACAGCGCCCATGGTCATCTTTGCCAACCAGGCGTCCTTTGCGGCGTGTGTAAAGCCGTGTTCCAAGATTTGCCATGTCTGAACTTTAATGCGCTCACGGGGGGAAGGTCTACTCTCTTTTAACTTTTATTCTCATCACCATCTGCTGAGCTGAAAAAAGTTATCCCCCATATCCTCGTAATACCCGATATTATGGGGACAGAATCTGCCTCCTGACGGGTTTCACTGCCCCATACAGGGGGCGTAAACTTAACCTATGACAAGAGCCAGACATCACTGGAATGGTGTTCTCATGAACACACACCAGACCGCAGCTGACCCGGATGCCCCTCTCCGCTCCGTTACGCTGCCCGCAGAATGGGACACCGATGCCGCCGCTGCTCTGGCACAGCTTGTGCCTGGACGCGGAGCCGTCAACATTTCAGCTGCAGCATCATGCTGGGTTGAGGCGCTGACTCATGATGAAGCAACGGCCCGCTCTCTCACCTGGCTCTTACTTATGAGGCAGGCTGCCCCCACTGAAAGCCTGTGGTCATGCAGCTTTGACCGTTCTCCCGGTTTTGTTGTCAATCTCGCAGCTTTTGTCACACCAGGCGAAGGGTTTGCATCAGAAACATTCGTAGCGGCACTGCGTCTGCTCTGCTCAATTCTGCGCGAAACCACACGCTCAAAAGCAGAACTGCGTAATGGTGAGCTGCCCCTGCCTGAGATGTTCCCCGCTCATCGCCAGAGCGAAGAAAAAGAAACTCTGCCGGAGGCTCCTGCCACAGCAGGCACAATCCTCCTGACCAACCTGGACGCCTGCCTGGCCGGAGTCGGTCTTGGTTATGACAGTGAGGACGGACGTGCAGCCGCCTGTGCCATTGCCGCCCTGGCTACACTGACAACCCATTGTGGCTGTGGCCCCGACTCCCTGCCTCTGCCGCCGGTACGTACTGTTTTACCTGGCCTTGACCAGAGCCTGCGCGCAGTCTGGAATGAGGCAGCAACAGAAACAGAAACTCCTCTGCTCCCTGTCGAGACAGGTTTTTCTGCCCCAGGCCCGGTTGATGGCCTGCTCGGCGCTGAAGCCTGCGGTCTGGCGCCGGTCTTTTCACTGCTGCGCCCCAGCGGACAACTGGCAAAAAGCACGCTCGACCGCCTGCGTGCACGCAATTTCACAGCCGAAACGGCTCTGGCTGCGGCTCTGGCAGGCGAGGAAGTTCTGCCCCTGCCCGCGGCCTCTGCCCATATGGCGATGTATCGCGCCCTGACCGGCTTTGTAGACCATATGCCTGCACGCCCCGACCCGGAAGCCCCGCCTCTTAACCGCCATCTTGAGCGCGGTATGAGACGGGCTCTGCCTCACCGTCATGGTGGATTCGTACAAAAAACCACGATTGGCGGACACCGGCTGTTTTTACGCACCGGAGAATATGATGACGGCACCCTGGGTGAGTTGTCCCTGACCCCCACCCGCGAAAGTGCTATGGCAAAAGGTCTGATGGAAAGCTTTGGTGAAGCTGTCAGCATTGGCCTGCAATATGGTGCCCCGCTTGAGGAATATATCAACAGCTTTGCCTATTCCTGCTTCGGACCGGCCGGTACAGTTGAGGGTGACCCTGTGGCAGAATATGCAACGTCAATGCTCGATTATGCTTTTCGTGCCCTGTCAGATGCTTACCTGGGCAAACGTATGCCCGACAGCCCGCCTGATGCCCATGAAACTGACCCTGATCCGCTTCTTCCCCTTGATTTTGCCGACGATGACGGCAACCCTCCACCACACCGACGGGGGCTTCGCCTCGTCGTAAGCTGACGCACACCGCACTTCCTTTTCCGCGTCAGCCACCTGAACGGAGTCTAAAATGAGCACCACACCTGAAGAACGTCTTGCAGAATTACATATTACTTTACCTGTCCCCGCGACGCCGGTAGCCAATTACGTTTCTTACGTACAGAGCGGCTCCCTTCTGGTTGTTTCAGGGCAGCTGCCTCTGGTGAATGGCAAGCTGTTTGCCACAGGCAAACTTGGCGGTGCAGTCTCTGTCGAAACAGCCGTTGAAGCAGCTTATCACAGCATGATTAACGTCATTGCCCAGGTCAAAGCCGCCACAGGTGACCTGAGCCGTGTTAAACGTGTGGTGCGCCTGGGCGGGTTTATTGCCTGCACTCCTGAGTTTACAAACCACGCAGCTGTAATGAATGGTGCATCAGACCTGGCGGTTAAAGTTTTTGGTGATGCCGGCCGCCACGCACGCTCAACAGTTGGTGTACCCTCGCTGCCGCTTGACGCACCTGTTGAAGTTGAAGGTATGTTCGAAATAGGCTGACGACAAAAGGAGAGACACAGAATGTCCGACTGGTCTGTCAAACTCCACGAGGGCATTCATGCCATCCCCGCAGAGATATGGGATGGCTGTGCGGGGGCTGATAATCCATTTATCAGCCATGCTTTTCTCTCCGCCCTGGAAGACAGTAAATCTGTCTGCCCTGATGCCGGATGGATGCCACGGCACATTGCCCTGCATGCGCCAGACGGCACTCTGGCTGGCCTTTGCCCTGCTTATTTCAAAATGCACTCATGGGGCGAATATGTTTTTGATCAGAGGTGGGCTCAGGCGTTTGAAGCTGCCGGGGGGCACTATTACCCCAAGCTTCTCAGCGCTGTGCCCTTCTCGCCTGTAACCGGCCCGCGCCTGCTTATACATCCCGATGCTCCGGCAGAAACATCCGTCATCATGACAGATGCCATACGTCAGATTTGCGAAAGCCTGGAATTTTCATCCGCTCATATTACCTTTTGCACCGTGGAGGAAAGTAACATCACGACAGGCCGTGACTGGCTGCCCCGCCTTGGTGTGCAATATCACTGGCATAATAACGGATATAAGAGCTTTGATGATTTTCTGGCCGCTCTTTCCTCACGCAAACGTAAAACTATCAAACGTGAACGCCGTGATGCTACTGCTGACCTGACTTTTCATGTGCTGCGAGGCACGGACATTACTGAAGCTGACTGGGCCGATTTTTACCGTTTTTATGAAAACACGATCGACCGCAAATGGAGCAGCGCCTACCTGACACCAGAGTTTTTCACCCTCCTTTCTCAAAGACTGGGGGAGCGTGTAGTTCTGATGCAGGCACGCTCGGACACAGGTACTGTTGCCGCAGCACTCAACCTCATGGGCACTGACACACTCTATGGTCGTAACTGGGGCTGTGAAGGAGAGTGGCCGTTTCTGCATTTTGAACTCTGTTATTATCAGGCAATCGACTTTGCCATTGCCCATGGGCTCAAACGTGTTGAAGCCGGTGCGCAGGGTGAACACAAAATACAGCGTGGCTATCAGCCTGTGCTGACACACTCGGCACACTGGCTGTGCAACTCTTCCTTTCGCAACAGTGTTTCGACCTTCCTTGAGCATGAGCGTGCGGCCATAAAAGAGCGTATTGATGAGCTTAATACGCTCTCTCCCTATCGCAGTGACGAAAGCTGACCATTGTCGTCACTGCATTTTTTGCGTATGCGTCACCCACTAAAAGGTGCACCCTCTCCCTCTGTTTCCCTTGTATAGCAGGAACGATGAGCACAACTCTTTCTTCTCCCTCCTCCGACCACGCCTCTCTCATTGACGGCAAGGCCTTTGCTGCCGGCCTGCGTGAGACCATTCGCGAAGACGTGCGCGTCTTTCACGATAAGCATCATGTCACCCCGGGACTTGCTGTCATTCTGGTAGGCAATGACCCTGCCAGCGAAGTATATGTACGCAACAAAGCCATTCAGACACACCACGCAGGCATGCGCTCTTTCATGCACATGCTGCCTGAAACAACGACAGAAGCAGAGCTGCTCACGCTGATTAAGCGCCTGAATACTGACCCTGAAATTCATGGTATTCTGGTACAGCTGCCCCTGCCTGCCGGGCTGGATGCGCGCACCGTGACAAATGCCATTTTGCCTGAAAAAGATGTTGATGGTCTGGGTGAGATTAATGCAGGCCGCCTGGCATCGGGTAAGCCAGGCCTGATCCCCTGCACACCGCTGGGCTGCCTTATGCTGCTCAGGCATGAGCTGGGCGACATGAAGGGCAAACATGCTGTTGTCATTGGCTGCTCAAACCTGGTAGGCAAACCCCTCGCGCTGCTGCTGCTCGAAGAAGGCTGTACGGTCTCTGTCGCACATATTCACACTAAAAACCCTGAAGAACTGGCACAGCAGGCTGATATTCTGGTTGTCGCGACCGGCGTGCAGGGTCTGGTAAAAGGGGACTGGATTAAACCGGGTGCTACGGTCATTGATGTCGGCATTACCCGCATCACACTTGATAACGGCAAAACACGCCTTGCCGGAGATGTTGTGTTTGATGAGGCCGTCAGGACAGCCGGGCGCATTACGCCTGTTCCAGGCGGTGTTGGCCCTATGACGATTGCCTGTCTGTTGAAAAACACACTAACAGCAGCGCAGCTTCTGGTCACAGGACAGGCAGAATGAGCCTGTCACGCCTGTCTGTTGAACTGATCCCCCGCAGTCCCGAACATCTGCTGGAAGATGTTGCTCAGGTTAAAGCTCTGCTTCCTGCTGCTGACACACTGAATATTCCTGATCTGCGGCGATTTGCGCTCCGCAGCTACCAGGCGACTGATCTCGTTCGCCCGCTGTTTGCACAGGCTATTCCGCATATTCGTGCCATTGATATCGCACCTGACGCTCCCCTGCCCGGTGCTGAACAGGAAGGTCTGAGCGAAGTACTGATCATTCATGGTGATCCGCCACCTGATCTGTCTTACCGCACATATCCAAACAGCACAGAGACCATTATACGTCGGTATCGCAAAGAAGCGCCGCATCTGAAAGTTTATGCTGCCTTTGACCCGTATCGTCGGGCACCATGGCAGGAGCTTGAAGATATTGCCCGTAAAAAAGAAGCCGGAGCACAGGGTTTTTTTACACAACCTGTATTTGACCTTAAACTGTTTGACCTCTGCCAGGAGTGGCTTGAAGGTGAAACTGTATTCTGGGGTCTGTCACCGGTTATTGGCCCACGCTCACGCTCTTACTGGGAAACGACAAACCATGTGATTTTTCCTAATAATTTTATACCAACGCTTGAAGAAAATATCCGGTTTGCACAGGCGGTATTACGTACCCTGTCACAAACAGAAGGGCGGGCCTACCTGATGCCTCTGCGCGTTAAGCTGGAAAACTATCTGCCACCGCTTCTTGAGGCTCTGAACTAAAACTTTCATAAACTGTCTCATTATTTTAATAACAGGGCAGTTTATGAACTACTTTATTCAAAATAAATTTTCAGAACTCATCCTGAAAATTTCAGCTTTTATCATTAAATCACCCTTACTTTATGATGCAGTAAGGGTGATTTTTTAATTATTCTCCGCCATATAATGCTGTCAGAGTGGCATGCCCTAATGTGTGGTGGTGCACATAAAACCCAACAGCGGCAGCGCTGGTCTGCTCACTGACATCAATAACGGGGATATCGAGCGCATCCACACGAAAAATATAGCGATGTGGTTTACCTGGCGGCGGAGCTGCGCCACCGTAACCTGGTACCCCGAAGTCTGTTCTGACCTGAGCGGCAGCGGGTGGCAGCCCCCCTTTGCCTGAACCTGCCCCTTCAGGCAGGCTGGTTACATCAGCGGGAATATTTGCAACGACCCAGTGCCACCAGCCTGAACCTGTCGGGGCATCAGGATCATAAACCGTGACAACAAAGCTTTTGGTGCCCTCCGGTGCACCCTTCCAGGACAAAGCCGGAGACAGGTTACCCCCGCTCTGCCCCATGCCGTTATAAACCTGTGCCTGGGGCATAATCTGCCCTTCGGTAAAAGCCGGGCTTGTCAGAACAAATGTCATGAGCTGCGCTCCTTAAATATCTTACCAGTTCTGACTGATGAGCCAGAATTCTTCAGATGTCAGCGTAACCGCTTTTCCTGCATCAGACTCTGATGCAGCCTGCGCCAGTGCCTCAATACGCTCAATCATAATCACTTTACGCTGATGGGCTTCAGTTTTTTCTGTGACAGACTGCAGCACACCAAGTGATGTTTTAGCTGCACGGGCAACGCGGGCAGCATCAAGCAAAGCATAAGACATCGTTTTCACACTCCTGTAGATATAAATAAAACGCTCCGGGAATCTGGCTATTAAACAGTTTTTATTCAACCCCTCTGGCGCGCACCCGCACGATTGCGTAAACCCAAGCTGTCATGAGCAACCGTACCGAAGATTTTGATTTTCACCTGCCCGATGCCCTCATCGCACAGGAACCCGCCCGCCCGCGTGAGAGCGCACGTCTGCTGGATGTGCCTCTGCATGGTGCGTTTTCTGACAAACACATGTCTGACTTCCCTGGCTTTCTGAAACCGGGCGACCTGCTTGTTGCAAATGATACCCGTGTTATCCGTGCCAGCATTCAGGCCTGCCGGGGTGAAGCCCGTATTGGCATTACCCTTGACCGCATTCTGCCAGATACATCATGGCATGTGCTGCTGCGCAACGCCCGTCGGGTCAAAGCAGGAGATACACTGACTTTCCCGACCTCAGCCCACACAGCAACGGTGCTGGCTCGTGAAGAAGGCGGTGGTGCCATCCTGCGCTTTTCAGCCGAGGGCAGTGATTTTGATACCTTCCTGAGCGAAGCAGGCACACTGGCCCTGCCTCCT
Source organism: Acetobacter sp. DmW_043 (assembly GCF_002153485.1). Classification (NCBI taxonomy): domain Bacteria; kingdom Pseudomonadati; phylum Pseudomonadota; class Alphaproteobacteria; order Acetobacterales; family Acetobacteraceae; genus Acetobacter; species Acetobacter sp. DmW_043. Next base: position 44,358 of record NZ_JOMN01000036.1, read on the forward strand.
TATATTCACCGCCCTGACGGCCCGACTGAACAGGATGCCCACGACTACGCCACCATCTTCGCACAGCATAAAGGGGCCGTTGCAGCCCCCACAGCCGGGCTACACTTTACGCCGGCTCTGCTCAGCGCCATTGATGCCACAGGGGCAGGCCGCTGCACTCTGACGCTCCATGTCGGGGCGGGTACCTTCCTGCCAGTGCGCAGTGATGATATTTCTTCACACCATATGCATGCCGAGCATGGCATTATTACACCCGAAACTGCTGAGCGTATCAACGCGACACGTCAGGCTGGCGGCCGCATTATTGCTGTTGGCACCACAAGCCTGCGCCTGCTTGAAAGTGCAGCTGATGAACATGGAGTTGTTCATCCTTTCAACCAGGAAACCTCTATTTTTATCCGGCCGGGCTATCGTTTCCGTGCTGCAGATATGCTACTGACTAACTTCCATTTACCGCGCTCCACTCTCTTTATGCTGGTGAGTGCCTTTGCCGGCCATGAACGCATGCGCCAGGCATATGCCCATGCTGTAGAGACAGGTTATCGCTTTTATTCCTATGGCGATGCCTGCCTGCTGCGCTGCGCCAGCTCTGTACACACAGCTCCCTCCCCCGCACAGTCATCATAGAGGCTGACTATGACCCGTTTTCACTGGACCTGCGAAAGCACTGATGGCGCAGCCCGTGCCGGCACACTCCACACGGCCCACGGCCCTGTTGCCACACCCGTTTTCATGCCTGTGGGAACGGCAGGCACAGTCAAAGCCATGACGATGGATTCTGTGCGTTCAACCGGAGCAGGTATTGTTCTGGGCAATACCTACCACCTTATGCTGCGCCCGGGTGCAGACCAGGTTCAGCGTCTGGGCGGGCTACATAAATTTATGGACTGGCCAGGCCCGATTCTCACCGATTCAGGCGGGTTTCAGGTCATGTCGCTGGGAGCTTTGCGCAAGCTCGACCAGGACGGCGTCACCTTCCGCTCGCACATTGACGGGTCATACCACCGCCTGACCCCTGAAAGCTCGACAGACATTCAGCATAAGCTCGATGCAACCATTACAATGTGCTTTGACGAATGCCCTGCCCTGCCGGCACCGACAGAGAGCATTGCCGCCTCTATGCGTCTTTCCATGCGCTGGGCTGCACGCTCACGTGAGGCCTTTGTCGCCCGCCCGGGTTACGGCCAGTTTGGCATTGTCCAGGGAGGCACCGAAGCTGACCTGCGCGCAGAAAGTGTAAAAGCTCTGACCGATATCGGCTTTGAAGGCTATGCTATTGGCGGCCTCGCCGTGGGGGAAGGTCAGGAACTGATGTTCTCTACCCTCGACAGCACCGTGCCACTAATGCCTGAAAATACTCCGCGTTATCTCATGGGTGTTGGCACACCTGATGACCTGCTGGGAAGCGTTATGCGCGGTGTCGATATGTTTGACTGCGTGATGCCAACCCGCGCCGGTCGTACTGCACGAGCCTATACCGAGCGCGGCACCCTCAACCTGCGCAACGCCCGCCACGCTGACGACCCACGTCCTATTTCTCCTCATTGTGACTGTCTGGCCTGTTCACGCCATAGCCGGGCCTACCTGCATCATCTATTCCGCGCCCGCGAGATTCTTGGCCCCATGCTGCTGACATGGCATAACATTGCCTATTATCAGCGCCTGATGCGCCAGATCCGCGAAGCAATTACTGAAAAACGCCTTGATGCTCTGGCGAGCAGGCTCAGGGCAGAATGGGCTATGGATGACTGGAGCGAAGATGAAATGCCTCGCCCGATAATACCACCGGTACCCTGACCTGGTGCCGGCGCCCGACCACACTGCGCCAGCGGCTCTGACCAGACTGGCAGAGCGGATCAGACACAAAGCCCTCACCCTCGGTTTTAATGCTGTAGGCTTTTGCCCGGCACATCTTGGCCCTGAGGTACGCCACCGCCTGAAAGATTTTCTGGCACAGGGGTATCATGGCGAAATGGGCTGGCTGACAACCCGCACTGACGAACGTGCTGACCCTCAAAGCCTGTGGCCCGAAGCCAGAAGCGTCATTGCACTGGGCCTGTCTTACGCCCCTGAAGGTGACCCGCTGGCAACACTGGCCCGGCCCGAATGCGGTAATATTTCTGTTTATGCCAGGCACCGTGATTATCATGATGTTGTTAAGGGCATGCTCAAACATCTGGCACAGTTTGTCGTCAACGAAGGTAAAGCAACCCTGAGCAGGCAAAACCTGCACGACCAGATCCCCCCTGAGGTCAAGGTATTTGTGGATACAGCACCAGTTGCTGAAAAACCCCTGGCCGAACAGGCAGGCCTTGGCTGGCAGGGTAAACACACAAACCTCGTTTCACGCACAGAAGGCAGCTGGCTTTTTCTGGGAGAAATTTATACCACCCTTGCTCTCCCCACATCACCTCCTTCAGGGGGGCAGTGCGGCAGCTGTACACGCTGCCTTGAAGCCTGCCCGACACAGGCCTTTCCCGAGCCTTATAAAATGGACGCCCGGCGCTGTATCTCTTACCTGACTATCGAACATGCCGGTCCTATACCGCACGATTTACGCCCTGCCATAGGCACACATATTTACGGTTGTGATGACTGCCTGGCCGCCTGCCCCTGGAACCGCTTCGCCCGGACCTCACGACATATCAAGCTTCAGGCGCGCCCTGACCTGACAGCACCTGCCCTCAAAGACCTGGTTCAGCTTGACGACGCAGCTTTTCGTAAATTATTCGCAGGCTCACCCGTTAAGCGCATCGGCCGCAATCGCTTTATTCGCAATGTACTCATTGCAATCGGTAATAGTGGCCAGACCGACCTGCGCTCTGTTATACAGCCCTTGCGGCATGATTCTGACCCAATCGTAGCAGAAGCTGCGGACTGGGCAGAGACTCGCCTTAAGGAGACCCTGCCATGAGTGCCCATTTGCGTAAGCGCACGCTTATTTTATCAGGACACGATACCAGCGTCGCTCTTGAGCCTGAGTTCTGGGATGTTCTTGACGATATTGCTGCAGACAACAGACAATCTGTTCCTGTGCTTGTTGCCACCATTGATGCAAAGCGTACACCACCCCAGTCTCTGGCCTCCGCATTACGCGTGCATGCTCTGACAACAGTCATCAGCCGCCATGCATCACAGACGGCTTTGCAGGAAAATTCTCCCTGACAGGGTGCTTTTCTTCTCCTCTCCTTTTTATACTGCTATAACTTGCTACCAGCGGGCATGGCCGTGTGCCTTCGCAAACGCAACAGAGGACTGAGACAAACAGGATGGCTATCTGGGGCAAAATTTTCGGGGGTGTTACCGGCTTTGCTGTTGGGGGACCCGCAGGCGCGGCATTAGGAGTCGCACTGGGGCATGCGGCTGATACCGGTGCTCTGCTTCAGCCAGAGAGCGGATGGAGCGACCGCTTTGCCGCACGAACCAACCCTGACCCTGGTGGAGCAGCGACCTTTATGGCTGCAAAGCTGGCCGCAGCTATGGGTAAAAAAGAACAGCTCTACGGCCTGTGCAGCGTCATTTTATGTGCCAAGCTCGCGAAATGTGATGCCCCTGTGAACCGCCATGAAATTAATGCTTTCAAAGCCCGCTTTCGCGTTCCTCAGGAAAATATGCGCGAACTGGGGCGCCTGTTTGATATGTCACGCCAGCGCACGGATGATTATGATAAATTTGCCCGCGAACTGGGGCAAACCTACGCTGATGATAAACAGGCCCTTGAAAACCTGCTGGCTGTTTTATTTGCCATCGCCCGCGCTGACCTGAAAGCCGGTGAACCTCTCGCCCCTGAAGAGTTACGCTTTCTCAGACAGGTCCATTCGCTGTTTGGTCTGGGAAAAGGCGCATGGGACAGGGCAGATCAGGGCATGGCCAGCCCTGCAATGGCTGAAAACGATGCTTACATGATCATGGGTATCGAGTCGTCTGCTTCAAACGAAGAAATTCGTGCGCACTGGAAGATGCTCGTAAGGCAATATCATCCTGATGTTATGGCCGCACGCAATGCATCTGCCGCAGAAATCGAAGTAGCTTCGGCTAAAATTTCACGAATCAACGCAGCATGGGATATTGTAAAAAAAGAACGGGGCATCTGATACCAGGTAACAAGAACGCTACCCGGAGAAAATGCTCTGTGATCTGATGTAATGAAGCAACAAAGACTGTAAAATTTTACCTGCAAAGCGTATGATCTGTTCAGTCCATATTGCTTTTTTTATACCCTGCTCTCAGTGCAGGGGTGTTTTGCGTTGCATGGCTCCGTTCTCGTGCTAGATAAGTTGCGTACCAGACGGGAACTACAACACGATCTGACCGTATTCTAACTACGGCATCTCGTCTTTCATGGCGATATGGCAGAGTAAAGGTGACAGGTAACAATGAATTCCGGACGAAACGGTGCGAGGGTCTGCTCTCACGCTCAGAGAAGCAACAGACAGAACCAGACACACACACAGGCTCGTGGCCGTTTCGCCATACGAAGTGCTGTCGTGGCGTGCTCTTTCATGGTGCTGGCAGGATGCAGCAGCATTAAAGCACCTGTGCCAACAGACCCTGACGCTCTGGCTGACTATAAGCAGGCTAACGACCCGTATGAGCCGCTGAACCGTAAGATCTTCACCGTCACTATGAAGGTCGATAAATGGGTTCTTCACCCGGTTGCTAAAGCCTATGTCTGGTCTGTTCCGCACCCTGTTCGTAATGCCATCGGCAATATGATCACAACAATGAATGAACCATCCGTCTTCTTCAACGATGTCGGGGCAGGCAAACCGCGCCTGGCAGGCGATGCGTTTGTACGCTGGTGCATTAATATGTCAGCCGGGCTGGGCGGGTTGATTGACGTCGCTAAAATGGCCGGCTACCCCCATCATAATAACGATGGTGGCATTACAATGGCTAACTGGGGCATCGCTTCAGGGCCTTATCTTTTCCTGCCAATGGGCCCCTCCTCTTTCCGTGATGGCATTGGCTATGGTATTGATCAGGGCCTGTCACCGTGGAATTATGTCCCGCGTGGATATGGTCTTGTAAGCTTTAACTGGGCCTATAACATGATGGGTATCGTCCATAGTCGTTCAGAACATCTGGATGACCTTGACGCGCTCCAGCGTGACGCTCTCGACCCTTATGCAACTATTCGCAGTGCTTACCAGCAGCAGCGCAAAGCACAGGCTGAAGCTATTAAAAACGACCACCGTGCCACCGTGCCTTTGTGGTACCATGTTAAGAACCGACAGCAGGGATAAAACAAAGATGAAATTTTTGCCTGGCCGCCGATTTGTTCTCAGATCTGCCAGTCTCTTTATGGCATGCAGCCTTTTTGTTGCACCGGCATGGGCAGCCCAGAGCGCAAAGGACTTTGTTAACAGCCTGGGCACACAACTGGTGACAATCGTTAATAGTCCTATTTCTCTCCCTGAAAAGAGAGAGAAAGTGCTGCCACTGCTACAAAAAAATGTCGATATTGATGCCATTGCCCGTTACTGCCTCGGTCGCTACTGGAAAGTCGCCACCCCGGAAGAGCAAAAAGAATATCTGCAGCTTTTTCATCAGACTCTGGTCGGTGCCATTACCGATAAACTTGGTGATTACCGCGGCGTCAGTTTCTCAATCGGTGCGGTGACCTCATCAGGAAATGAAGACTCCGTAGAAACTACTCTCGTCCGCCCGCAACAGCCACCTGCTAAAATGCAATGGATTGTAAGCCGGGCATCGGGCTCAGAGAAAGTCGTTGACGTCATTGGCGAAGGCGCCAGCCTGCGCATGACCCAACGCCAGGATTATGCCTCTTACATTGCCCGAAACGGCGGCAAGGTCAGCGCACTAATCAGCGCACTAAAACGCCAGATTGCCAACCACAGCGCAGCGCAGCAGTAATCTTGTAAAACAGCGACGCCTGATATTTTTCATTTAACGTATCAGGCGCGCTCTTCTTCTGTCAGAAAACGCTGGCAGGCGCGGCGCTGGCCGGAAGCTTTCATAAACCAGCATACGCTGGCCATCACGTTCAAACGTATCACACTGCCGCATCCCTATCCCTTTAAGAATGCTGCATGAGGAAAGATTACTTTCCTTAGCAACGGCGATAAGACGTTCAACACCGGCATCATGTGAAAAATTAAGCGCAGCACTCGCCGCCTCACGTGCGATTCCTCGCCCGCTTGCCCAGGGGTAAAGCGAAAAACGCAAACTAAAGCCACGACCATCCGGACGGTCGTGCACACCGGTCATACCAACAAACCGGTTTTCTTCATGAATAGTAAAAATACCAACCTTGTGACATGCCCAGAAGGCAATATCGTCAGCCATATCCTGCTCAGCCTGCTGCCGTGTCCGTACACCACCGAGCATCTGCCCAAAAGCACTGCCATCCTGCTTCAGGCGCACCATATCTTCCATATCAGACCAGCTGACAGGCTTTAGCAGAAGTCGGCCTGTGCGCACGGTACGCGCATCAGTCATTGGGCAAGCCCTCTTTTCAGAAAAGCCTCTCCGGCATCAATACTAAAGAACACGAGCGAGCAACCGTAGCTAAAAAAAAAGCACTGACACAAGAGCGCCAGTGCTTTCAGCCTGATCAGCGCGCTATAGGGCGATATCTGATACGGCTGGGCTCTGTTGCATTTGGCCCCAGGCGGCGGCGTTTATCTTCTTCATAGGCTTCGAAGTTTCCTTCGAACCACTCAACGTGAGAATCACCTTCAAACGCAAGAATATGCGTAGCCAGACGGTCGAGGAACCAGCGGTCATGGGTGATCACCACAGCACAGCCGGGGAACTCAGCCAGAGCCTCCTCAAGTGCACGCAGGGTATCAACGTCAAGATCGTTGGTAGGTTCGTCAAGCAGCAGAACGTTACTTTCCTGGCGCAGCATTTTAGCCATATGCACGCGGTTACGCTCACCACCTGAAAGGATGCCGACCTTCTTCTGCTGGTCTGAGCCTTTAAAGTTAAAGGCACCGGTATAAGCACGCGATGGCACAGCCCGTTTACCCAGATAAATCACATCAGTGCCGCCGGAGATCTCTTCCCACACTGTTTTTTCAGGGTCCAGATCATCGCGAGACTGGTCAACATAACCAAGCTTAACAGTTTCACCAATTTTCAGCGAACCCGCATCTGGCTTTTCTGCGCCAATAATCATTTTAAACAGGGTCGATTTACCCGCACCGTTTGGCCCGATCACCCCAACAATGCCGCCTGGTGGCAACTTGAAGTTAAGGTTATCAATAAGCAGACGCTCACCAAAGCCTTTGCTCAGGTCTTCGGCCTCAATAACGGTACTGCCCAGGCGCGGACCGGGCGCAATAACGATATCTGCAACGCCGTTCTGCTTCTCAGCACTCTGCGCCAGCATTTCTTCATAGCGGGCAATACGTGACTTACTTTTAGCCTGACGCGCTTTAGGGCTTGATCCAATCCACTCCTGCTCAGCAGCAAGAGCGCGCTGACGGGCACTTTCTTCTTTCTCTTCCTGAGCAAGACGTTTGCGTTTCTGCTCAAGCCATGAAGAATAATTGCCCTCGAAGGGGATGCCACGGCCACGCTCGATCTCAAGGATCCAGTTGGTCACATTATCAAGGAAGTAACGGTCATGGGTGATGACCATAACTGTGCCGCTGTAATCCTGAAGTGTTTTTTCCAGCCATGCAACGCTCTCAGCGTCAAGATGGTTGGTTGGTTCGTCAAGCAGAAGAATGTCAGGTTTCTCAAGCAGCAGACGGCACAGTGCCACACGACGGCGCTCACCACCTGAAAGTTTATCAACCGGGCTGTCGGCAGATGGGCAACGCAGTGCATCAAGCGCCATATCGAGCTTACGGTCGAGCTCCCAGCCATCGCCTGCATCAATTTTTTCCTGCAGCTCTGCCTGTTCAGCCAGCAAGGCTGTCATTTCATCATCTTCCATGGGCTCGGCAAAGCGCATGGAAATCTCGTTAAAGCGATCAACAGCTTTTTTCAGGTCACCGAAACCCTGAGCAACGTTTTCGCCAACTGTGAGAGTCGGATCGAGCTGTGGCTCCTGCTCAAGATACCCGACTTTAACACCTTCAGCAGCCCAGGCCTCACCACCATATTCTTTATCAATGCCGGCCATAATTTTCAGCAGGGTCGATTTACCCGCACCGTTAACGCCGAGAACACCGATTTTTACGCCGGGAAGGAAGGAAAGCGTAATGCCTTTAAATACTTCACGCCCACCAGGATAAGCCTTGGTCAGGTCTTTCATCACATAGACGTATTGATAAGCTGCCACGAGATGAGACTCCTCACAATGGAATAATAAATTTAGGCCGTCTGGTAAGGGACGTGAGGTTATAGAGAAACCTGCGCCCGGCAGGACTTGAACCCGCAACCTAGCCGTTATGAGCGGCCCGCTCTAACCAGTTGAGCTACGGGCGCGCAGGTGTTCTCTGATTTACGCAACCTGAGCCATTTGGCAAGAGCTGATGAGCGAATTTTCGATAAAAAGTCATCTTTTCTGTTCTGCCTTGGCAAGAAGCCTTGCGCCGGATAGGGTCTGCCCTCTCTACTGACTGATAAAACCGGAGTACCCTGAGTAATGGATATTTCTAAACTTTCCCCTGGCAAAGATGTTCCCAACGACATTAACGTCGTGATCGAAATTCCTCAGGGATCATCTGTCAAATACGAAGTCGACAAAGACAGCGGCGCAGTTATTGTTGACCGCTTCCTTTTCACACCAATGGCTTACCCGACAGCTTATGGTTTCATTCCCGGCACACTGGCGGCTGATGGTGACCCGACCGATGCCCTGGTGCTAACACCGTCTAATGTTGTGCCCGGTTCTGTTATTCGTGCGCGCCCGATTGGTGTACTGAAAATGGAAGACGAATCAGGTCAGGACGAAAAAATCATCTGCGTACCACATGATAAAATCTCCCCCATCTTCAGCAAAGTGCAGAGCATTGCCGACCTGCCGGAACTGACAGTGAAAGAAATCGAACATTTCTTCACTCACTACAAAGACCTTGAGCCCGGCAAATGGGTTAAAGTGACCGGCTGGGGTGACCGCAATGAAGCAGGTGCTTTCATTACCAGTGCTCTCGAAGCTGCAAAAAAATAAGCCTGACGTACTGTCACGCCTGATATAAACAGAGAAACCGGAGGCGGCCTGACATCGGGCCCCTCCGGTTTTTTAATTCTTTTTTGCAAAGAACTGTTTTCATAAACATACGGCATCCCCATCTGTCATGATATCCTGGCCTGACATAGCAGGCCGCCATCCGACAAAGGAATTGCCGCGCATGAGCAGCACCTCTCCTGCAACCACGCATAAGCGCCAGCCAGCAGTTTTTATACCCCATGGGGGCGGCCCCTGCTTTTTTATGGACTGGCCTGATGTATGGGACAAAATGGCAGAGTTCCTGCGCGGGTTCAGCCATACACTCCCTCAGAAGCCAGATGCTCTTCTGGTCGTTTCAGGACACTGGGAGACGGAAACACTCACAGTAACAGCGTCAGAAAAACCTGAGCTGATCTATGACTATTACGGCTTTCCTGAGCATACCTATTCCTTACGCTACCCCGCTCCGGGCAACCCGGCACTGGCCACACAAATCTGTTCGCTTCTCAAAAATGCGGGGATTAGCGCAACATCTGACCCTGATCGCGGCCTGGACCACGGTGTTTTCATTCCCTTCATGCTGGCTTTCCCTGATGCAGACATCCCGGTTGTTGAGCTCTCCTTACGCCAGGACCTTGACCCGGCCTTTCATATTCAGGCTGGTAAGGCGCTCGCTCCGCTCAGAGACCAGAATGTACTCATTGTCAGCACAGGCATGAGCTACCATAATCTGCGTCACTTTATGACAGCCAACCCAAAGACAGATCAGGACGCGGTAGCATTTGACACATGGCTTGATAAAGCAGCCTGCCTGCCCGAAGCAGAGCGCAACAACGCCCTGATACACTGGGAGGAAGCCCCCGCTGCACGCGTCATTCATCCGCGTGAAGAACATCTGCTCCCGCTGATGGTCGCAGCCGGCGCAGCCGGAGCTGATCAGGGGGAGCGTATTTATAGCGACACAGTTCTTGGCAAAGCTCTCTCGGGTTTCCGCTTCGGATAATCTCGGGGGCCTGCTCTAACGCAGGCCTCACCCCTCACAGAACAGATCAATCAGAACACTGTATTCAAAGCACACTGGGGCGACACCACAAGACTGGTATTGTGGCCAGCAAAGTAAACTGATGACCCACAGATGACGCCAAAATTGGGGCTCCAGCTGAACTCAACTGCCGGTGCAGCCAGCCAGTCACCTGACGGGCTGCCCATATTGTCAATGATACTACCATCCTTCATGACGCCACGCACACGGCTGCCATTGCTCCAGTCACGGGCAATATCCATTGCCAGCACCCACTTCTGATTAATGCCATATTCGAGAGAGAAACCTGCAGAACCAAAAAGGCCGGCGCGGGCGTTGCCACGAAATCCGGGCTCTGTGCCGTAACTGCTCATACCATGCAACTGCGCTTTGTTCAGGGGCTTACGCAGCGTTGCCCACATACGCAGGCGCAACGCATGGTTACCGGGCAATGTGTAAGTGGACTGCTCAGTCAGAGCCAGGCGCAGAGTATATGTTCCTGACCCTACACCATCCTGAGTGCGGTCGATTCTCTGATAATCTCCGGTCGGAAATGCCATACCCACAAAAGCACTCAGAGCCGGAATAAAACGATCAGGATTCGCATCCAGATAACGCCACATCACATCAACCGGCAGATCAGAAAACTTGACCCCGCTGCTTGTCTGGTTCCCGTGACCGCCCCAGCGATAACTGAACGTCGGCAATGTCTGCACACTGACGTTGTCCGTGATAGAATATTTAATCATTGTAAAATTAGTGATATTTTTTGTGCGCGGATGTAACGGCCAGATATTCCCGTTACTATCAATATACCCCACAGACTGATTGTAGGTCACATAAGGCTCGATCGCGAGGATGCCCTTTTGCGTCATGGCGCCGGAAGGAGAGACAAGAGAACCCGTATACCATTGCGGCTTCGTAACAGCCTGTACTTCAGGAGGAGCAGTTAAAGCATGTTCAGTCTCAGATGCCAGGACAGAAGAATAAGAGCTGAAACAGAGCGAAACGGTAAATGTTGTTAAAAACTTTACTGCATAACGTGCTCTATATCTGATCAATTCTGCGCCCTCCCTCTGACTGCATCTTTTTCAGCTTTTTTGCCAGTCATTCTGCTTCATTAACAGAGAAACAGGCACAGTCTTTATTATTACAGAGAATAGCACAAAAGATAAATAAAATTTCATTTTAGCAACGATAAAATGCTGAATGTTGCTTTTCAGGCAACAAAATGGACATATTGTAACAACACCTCAAAACGATAAATTTAAAAAAATGCACAAAAACGTATTTTTTTGAAAAAAGCATATTGCCAAAGAAAAAAACAACGCTATAAAACGCGACATACCGACGCACACGAAACGACAGTGAGCGTCAGAAAATGCGGGTGTAGCTCAGTTGGTTAGAGCGCCGGCCTGTCACGCCGGAGGTCGCGGGTTCGAGCCCCGTCACTCGCGCCATTCTCTTAAAAATTTTATCAGAATGAGCGCACCATGTGACACAGAGTTGTATCCTGGCCTGTAACTTCATATCAGCATATGACTTAAGGCAGACCCGCTCTGCGGTGCCTGCCTCTGATCACATTTAATCGCTACAAACTATTACTCAGCTTTCAAGAGCGCTTACACCGTCAAGCGTTACAGCAACGCCGTGTACGGTAGCCGCAATACGTGCAGCAGTCTGCACAGCCTGAGCACCCAGAGCTTCTCTCACAATTTTTTCGTGGCTCGTAATGCACAGCTCACAGCCATTAATCGCTGAAACAGCCAGAGACCACAGTTCAAAATCTTCTTTTTCGACCCCGGGGCGGCCAATAACACTCATACGCAGCTGTGCAGGCATTTTAGCATATTCATCACCAGCCATATGAACAAAGCGATAATAAATATTATTCATACCCATAATCGCGGCAGCAGATTTTGCTGCATTCAGCGCTTCAGGAGAAAGACGGTCAGAAAACTCAGCCGTAACAGCTTTAATCACTTCGTCATTACGCGACGCAAGGGCTGAGGCAACAAAGGTACCAGCCAGCTGCTGCGGTGTCAGCGTAACATCGTTTGCCAGAGAGCTAAGGTTAAGACGCAGGTCTTTTGCATAATCAGGAATACGATTTTTCAGAGCATCAATAGACATCAGATCCATCCTTATCAGGAAAATAAAGCAGGCAACATCAAACACTGTTTCATTGCACTGAAACAGACAGCAGCAGACTCAGTTATAAAAAAGAAAAACGGGCGCTTTGTCTGAAATCAGAAAACGCACAATGGCAGCGCAGGGCGCTTCTGCCATCAAAACCCCACCACAACAGGAAGGGATGCCAGAGGCATGCTATGCTGCCTGAGCAGCATAACACCCCCTGACGCACAAAGAAGATCAGACTTTAATAAAGTCGTCGCCTTTGTTCCAGTTACATGGGCACAGCTCATCGCTCTGCAGGCCATCAAGAATACGCACGATTTCCTGTGGGTTACGACCAACTGACAGATCGTTAACAGACACGTGGCGGATGATACCCTGTGGGTCAACGATGAAGGTCGCACGCAGAGCAACGCCTGCGTCTTTTGCCATAACGCCCGTGCCTTCTGTCAGCTCACGCTTAATGTCAGCCAGCATCGGGATTTCGAGGGTTTTGAGGTCCTCGTGGTGCAGGCGCCAGTTCAGGTGAACGAACTCGCTGTCGATAGAAACACCGTAAACAACGGCATCACGGTCAGCAAAGTCAGAAGCCTTTTTGCCGAAAGCAACGATTTCGGTCGGGCAGACGAATGTGAAATCTTTTGGCCAGAAGAAAACGATCTTCCACTTACCAGCGTCAGATTTGTCAGAAATCTGGACAAACTGCCCTTTCAGACCTTCCGGACCACCAGGAACGGCTGTCAGATCAAACTCAGGAAATTTATCACCAACTGTCAGCATAAATCTGCTCCTTTATTATACCAGATACATCAGACAACGACACAGACTGCCGTTGTGTGTGGGCTTATCTATGGCGCGATATGACAATTCATGCCAATGAATATTTTATATCCAAATCATCGACCCAGTCGATCATTACATCTCACCAGCGACCTTACCGGAGACCACATCTGTGCTTCCCCTGCCCTCTGCACAGCAACTGCGCTACCTTATTACCCTCTCAGAACTGCGCCATTTCGGGCGGGCAGCGGCAGCCTGTGCTGTAACGCAGTCTACCCTGTCAGCCGGGATTATGACACTCGAACGTCAGCTTGATGCCCAGCTTCTTGATCGTACCGTTGGTAAAAAAGTAGTGTTTACCCCCCTGGGGCAGGAGGTCGCCCGTAAAGGGCGTCAGGCCCTTGAGGCTCTCGAGGCTGTGCCACAACTTGCAGCAGCTGCCCGCACCCCGCTGACAGGCCCTCTACGCCTGGGCGTTATTCCGACAATAGGGCCTTTTCTTGTTACCCCGATGGTGCGCACAATACAGGAGCGCTTTCCTCAGATTGTACTCTCCGTGACAGAAGATACGACTGAACGTCTCCTTGAGAAACTGAGCCTTGGCCGCCTGGACCTGCTCATCCTGGCAATGCCCTGCCTGTGCGATGGCACCGAAACCCTGCCTCTGTGGCGCGACCCCCTTCAGGTCATTATGCCTGAAGGGCATCCCCTCGCCTCAGCCAGCCACGTTTCTGCCGAACAGCTTGAAGATCAGCGCATGATTATGATGGAGGACGGTCACTGCCTGCGCGAGCAGACACTGGCCGTCTGCCGTCAGGGACGCGGATGGGATAGTTCAGACGAAAATGATGCAACATTTACGGCTACATCCCTCCATACGATGGCAGATATGGTCGCCCTTGGCCTTGGTATCGGCGTTGTGCCGACTCTGGCCATCGACAACGGCCTGCTCAGCACTCATCCGGTTATCAGCCGTCCACTCTCAGGCGGGCCGGTCTGGCGTACAATCGGCCTTGCCTGGCGGCCGCGCTCTCCGCGTTCTGCTGATTTTCATACCCTGGCGGCAGCCTTTTCAACCCTGGCTCCCGCGGCAGAATAAAAAATAAAAAACAGCCTGATGCAAAGAAAATCACTGTATAACGGCTCAAATTATTGACTCAGAGCGCCCGAAACGTTATGTGCGCACTCATCTTAATTTCAACTCATCTGGAACTGGCGGAGAAAAACAGGCCATGAAAATCAGAAACAGCCTGAAATCGGCCAAAGTGCGTGACAAAGACTGCCGTGTAGTACGTCGTCGTGGCCGGGTTTATGTTATCAACAAAAAGAACCCTCGCATGAAAGCCCGTCAGGGCTGATTTATGTTGTCTCTGGCCTTTTAAGGCTGGCAGATGAGACATGATATCCGTATAACCCGTTTTTCCATTCTATGGAGGAGCGGGTTTTTGCGTTCAGGATCTTTTATTCGCAGCGCCTCAGGGCATCTCATTAAAGGCCTGCTGCTTTATACTGCACTCAGCAGCACTGCGGCTTTATGCGCATCAGCACATCATAAAAAAGCTGAACAGACATCTGAAGCCCTGCCGCCGCCCGCAGCGGCATCAGCCCATGCACCGAAAAAATCACCTGCCGATGAACTTCAGGCAGCCCTGGTGGTACAGCTGGCGCATACAACATCAGCTGATGAGGCGCATCTTATCGCTGATAAACTGGAAAGCCTTCGCTCAGCCGGCCTCTCTCCCACGACACTTCTTTTGCTGCGCCGCGCCAGAAAGGATGTCACAGACCAGAAACCTGATGACGCCTCGGAAGACATGAACGACGCTCTGGCATTGCAGCCCGAAAAAGCTGTGTTATGGCGCTCTCGCGCGCAGATTCGTCTTGTTGCAGGTGACCTGAAGGGCGCTGTCAGTGACCTCGGCACAGCCCTGCAAAAAGACCCGGATGATGCGACCAGCTGGGCCCTGCTCAGCACGGTGGAGGAACAGCGTAAAGACGGCAAAGCCGCACTGAAAGCATGGCAAAAAGTGCTCTCGCTTAATCCGACCGCTGACAAAAACCATAAACGCCTTGATGCCCTGCATATCCTGGCTTACGGGCAGCCAACCTGATTTTCAGGCCTGACGGTTCTGAATAAGGCTCTTACGGATTTTACGACCGCGTTCTATCCGGTCAACGATATACTCTTCATCAGCCCAGCGGATAGCACGGGCCATTGCCTGTGCATCTTCAGTAAAGCGCGCTAGCATTTCCAGCAGTGCCTTGCGATTAAGCAGGAAGATATCACGCCACATGATCGGGTCAGAAGCTGCGATGCGTGTAAAATCCCGAAATCCTGATGCTGCAAAGTCCAGCACTTCAGAGCGCGTTTCATCTGCCAGATCATCGGCTGTACCACAGATTGTAAAGGCCAGCAGGTGCGGAAGATGGCTGACAATCGCACAAACACGGTCATGGTGCGCAGGTGTCATTTCACGCAGGCGACTACCACATCGCTCCCAGAAGGTCAGAGTCGCTTCAATCGCTTCATGCGGTGTGTCTTCGAGCGGTGTCAGCAGGCACCAGCGATCTTCAAACAGGGTAGCAAAACCTGCATCAGGCCCTGAGAATTCTGTACCGGCCATAGGATGCACAGGCACATAGGCAATATCAGGCCGCAGGTAAGGCGTAATCGCCTCGATGACTGAAACCTTAACCGAACCGACCTCGCTCAGAATAGCACCAGGCTTCATAGCGGGCAGAACGCTGGCTGCAACATGCCCCATAGCACCAGCAGGCACACACAAAAGCACACAATCAGCCTGAGCTGCCGCCTCAGCAGCATCGGTCGTTACTTCGTCAGCAATACCAAGCTCCTGCACACGGGCACACACCGCAGGATCAATATCAACAGCGATAGTACGACGCGCAAGCCCAGGAAATTCACGCACACGACGCAAAACTGAAGACCCGATAAGCCCGGGGCCCACAACAGCAAGAGTCTCGAAAACAGGTTCAGTCACCACCCTCACTCCTTCACGGCCGAGAAGTCAGCTTCCTCAATAACCTCTGGCTTCTGTGCTCCGTCCTTACTGGCGGGCAGCTTTCGCAGCCCACGCATTTCAAGCATCTGCCACACCAGCAACACCGGCACACCAATACTCAGCTCCCGGCCACGCCGCAAAAGGGAAAGGCCCAGGGAAACTGAAGCGTCAATACCAAAAGCATGCCCAAGAGCAATATAAGCGCCCTCCTGCACCCCGAGGTTGCCTGGCACCAGAAAGCCCATAGACAACACAGCACAGGTTACGCCTTCAATCGCAATGGCGTTCACCAGGTTAAGGTGCACTCCCAGAAAACCAGCTGTAAGCCACAGCATGCCTGCACTGCTGATCCAGCCAATAAGATGATAAAAAGCGGAGAGAGCAATACGCAACGGACGCGACCAGACGGCTTCCATACGCTGCTGCACTTCGTCTGCACTATTCAGCAGGATATCCTGCCACTGTGCAAGAATGTTACTGGTCAGCTTATTGCCCAGATGGCGAAACAGACTGCCGCCGTGCCTTTGTGTCCAGACAAAGCCTGCGGCACCCATCATCAGAAAAACCGCGCCAATGATAACAGGTATGACAAGAGGACTGTTACGCTGATGCGCAGCAAGGCACCCAACAGCCAGCAGCACAAACGCTACCTGCCCCATCACCTCAGTTGTAATATCAACAAGGTTCGCGGTTGCAGCCTCAGGCAGGTCCACTTTGCGTTTACCGGCCCCGCGCACAGAACAGGTGGCACGAATACCGATAACAAAACCGCCGAGCTGGGAAAATGGCAGACAGGATGCCGCTGCGTCCCGCACCATACGCGCACCGGTCAGCTTCAGGAAGCCAATCTCTGGCACAGCCGCGCTCCAGGCGAGCCCAAGCACACCATCAACCAGAAGCTGACACAATACCATAAGCAGAAAGCCGCCCGGACCAATGCGCATAACCGCATGCGCCACGGCACCAAAACCACTCCACGCCATAGCTGCAGTAATAACAAGTAAGCCCAGCAGGGTCAGAAAAACAGTAAGCTTCTTCACAGTACGCGCTTTAATGTCTGCCCGAAAAGCCCCCGCCGGACCTTCCAGAAACCTGTCATGAAATCATCATGAAGGAGGGCGTTAGGTATATAAGTCAGACCTATTACACCAGCACAGGGTCTGGCGCCACCTTGGATGACAGGATAAAAGAAACAAACCAGCATTTCGGGCTTAACAGCCCTGTTCTTACTTCATACCCCTGCGGGAGCCCCTTTGATGACTGCTCATACGCTTGTAACCGGCGCAACCGGTTTTGTTGGCTCAGCCGTAGCCCGAGCTCTGGTTAAACGTGGCCACTCGCTCAGGCTGATGGTGCGCAAAGGAAGCGACCGTCAGAACATTGCCGATATTCCGGCTGAACTGACAGAGGGCGACCTCTCCCGCCCGGAGAGTTTTGATCAGGCCGTCAAAGGCTGCCGCTACGTATTTCATGTTGCCGCTGATTACCGCCTGTGGGTGCCAGACCCAACACCGATGATGACCGCCAACGTTGAGGGCACACGCAAACTGATGCTGGCTGCAAAAGCAGCTGGTGCAGAGCGCATTGTCTACTGTTCCTCCGTCGCTGCTCTGGGGCTGATTGGCGATGGCACGATCAGCAATGAAAATACACCGGTGCATGAGCATAGTGTTATTGGCATTTATAAACGCTCCAAATACAGAGCTGAGCAGGAAGTGCTGCGCCTGGTACGCGACGAAAACCTGCCTGCCGTGATTGTTAACCCCTCAACACCAGTGGGACCGCGAGACATTAAGCCAACACCTACCGGGCAGATGATTCTCGACTGCGCTGCCGGGCGAATGCCCGCTTATGTTGATAGTGGTGTCAATATTGTGCATGTCGATGACGTGGCCGAAGGTCACGCTCTGGCGCTCGAGCGTGGTGTTATAGGCGAAAAATATATTCTTGGCGGAGAGAACTACCTGCTGCGTGACCTGTTCGCCATGGTTGCAGAGATTGCTCACGTCGCAAAACCAAAAGTCCGCCTTTCCCCCGAGGTGATATGGCCCGTTGCTATTGCTTCAGAATGGCTGTCCCGCAGCTTTGGCATTACCCCACGGGTCACCCGTGAAATGCTGGCAATGTCACGAAAAAAGATGTTTTTCTCCTCTGACAAAGCCATCGCAGAACTGGGCTATGCTCCCCGCCCCGCACGAGAAGCCGTTGAAGATGCCGTTAGCTGGTTTCGCGCACATGATATGCTGAAATAATATTTCAAATATCAGTAAAGACTTAAAAAAATATGGTAAAATCAGGCGGTTTTTTATGCCTGTTTTTACCATAAAAAATAATTAAAATTAATTTACAATAATCTATATAATCTATAAACGATCCAAAGATATTTTTATAAAAATCAAAATGGAAATTTGTTATGAAATTTTCTGCATATATTATAGCCGCCTCATTACTTCTGGGATCTGTTACTTCGGCTTACGCAAACGCATATGACAGCATCTCTGTCTATGCCATCGAAAAATCCCACGGATCAATCGCAACCGGGTCAAACACAGCCTATGTGAAGACCTATAATATCACCATATCTAATTTATCAGATACAGAAGCTGATTTATCCAAGATCTGCTTAAAAGCATACTCTGCCGAAAACAAAGAACTCAGACTTGATACAGTAGATGCCAACCTGGTTACTGGTTTCCTGAAAAAGGGACAACCAGCAACAGGTACGGCTATCTTTGCCTCACACGATGACATCATCTCAAAACCCGTTATCGTCAAACTCTCTGACAACTGTAATTTTGTCAGAATCTCCCGCTAACAGGCTTATTAAAATTACTCAGGGTGCTGACAACAGGGAATGGTCAGCCGCATCCCGCTCTGCCTGACACTGTGCAGCATCCACCGGAGGCTGAGTGTGCGCCATAGCGCGCAGCTCATCCTGAGCAGCTTTAAGGTCCTCCTGCAACGAAGGTTCTCGCAGCAGAACACTCATTTGCGATGCTGCATTCAGGTAACCAGCCTCTACGTCTGACTTCCAGTGGACACCACAGACAATCCGGCTTTCACCAAAAACACGACCCCGCTGCAAAACAGGACCAGCCTTCTCAGGCAAAAGACTGGCCAGCACCAGGGCCATGCCATATCCCGCTGTTGTGTGACCAGAAGGGAACGAAGAATAAAGCCCTAAGTCAGCGACTGTTGTGCATGTTGGCTGGTCAGTACCAACAAACGGACGACGACGGTGCCAGAGGTGCTTAACCTGAGATGTTCTCTCTTTAATCGCCGGGGCAACCTTATCAAAAAACGACTTCAGATGCGGAGCTTGTTTAAGATCAAGTTTATACCCAACAGCGCATGAAAAATCTTCCAGCAGGGTCGCTTTATCAAGGAGTGCATCATGCTGAGCAAGCATCCAGCGTGAGCTGCCCCGCAGGTCACGGGTTGCTTTAAATACCTGATCATCATCAGCCTGACCTGCACTACCCGGAACAGGCGGAGGTGGCAAAACCTCACGCGCGTCAGGCAAAGACGCAGCCGGAATAACCGAACCAGCATGCCCTGAAGAACAGGCAGATAAAGCAGCTGTAAAACTCACTACAAAACACAGAAGACCTGCGCTCTTTTTCATTTTCATCTTCTGTATCCATTACACCATCTGAGAAGGCTACGTTTCACACATCGTCTTGAAAATTTCTATCCTTTCACAAAATATTAACCATTACTCTCCATTAAGAACTCAGACTCTCTTTTATAAGAACCTCAGTCAGAGACCTGAGTGCTGAACTGAGTTCAGAAAAATTTTCAGTTTTTTCATACGTCGCCTCTTTCATATATAGGCTGCGACGCATTTCGATCTGCAATGCATGAAAGCCGTTCTGCGGTCTGCCATAATGCTGCGTGATATAACCGCCAGCATAAGGCTTATTACGTGACACTCTAAACCCGGCCTGGCGCAGTTCATGTTCAGCACAGTCAGTAAAACGGGCCGCACAGCTCCGGCCATGACAGTCACCCAGAACAAAATCGGGTGAACCCGCATCAGGCGCATCAGGCATGGAGTGGAGATCGAGCAGAAGCACTATTCCAAAGCGTGTGTGGGCCTGCCCCAGTAACTGATATAAAGCGTGATGATAAGGGAGCCAGCATGTCTGTATTCTTCGTGCGGCCTCCTCAAAAGGGATTGCTTTACGATAAATATTACAGTTACCTGCGGCGATACGCGGTACAGACCCCAGGCCAGAAAAAGCCCGTTCAGACGGTTTTACAAAGGCCGGCACCGGCCCGTCAAACATACGAGGATCCATATCCCAGGCTGCGCGGTTTGCATCGCAAAACACACGGGGAAACAGGGCATGAAGTAAGGCCGGCCCACACGCCTGAGCTTCAGCCGCCAGCTCTTCAACGTAGCTATCTTCACCGCGGCGCAAAACAGATAAAGGCTGACGACTGTTACTGACAAACGCCTCAGAATAACACCGCCCGGAATGAGGAGATGCCAGAACAACCGGTACAACAGTCTTACCCACAACGCCATATGGTGCGCTGGCTTCACTATGAAATTGTTCACTATGGGCAGGAAAAAAGGATTTCAGACCTTTACGCACAAAAAAATGGGTAAAATTTTTCATTCCTCTATCATTGTAGGGTTGCACACAGAACACAAGCAGGATAAAAGCCCCTCAGGACAGGAATGGTGGGCGCATAGCTCAGCGGTAGAGCACTACCTTGACATGGTAGGGGTCGTAGGTTCAATCCCTGCTGCGCCCACCATTCCTGTCGCA